>NZ_JBFRJQ010000016.1:197215-197369 GCF_041468985.1 Shewanella sp. 10N.286.52.A9
AGCGGCTTTTTTGTCTTACTATCGGCAGTAACGCTACTCGGGTTAATTGGATAGGCACCAGAGACGCAATTTCAGGTGTTTAGCTAGTAAGACTGCATCAGCCGCTACTTTTTGCATAGCTCGAAATAAGGAGTTTGACACCAGTCAACTCCGT
>NZ_JBFRJQ010000016.1:198053-228755 GCF_041468985.1 Shewanella sp. 10N.286.52.A9
AGCGGCTTTTTTGTCTTACTTTCGGCAGTAACGCTACTCGGGCAAATTGGGTAGGCACCAGCGACACAATTTCAGGTGTTTAGCTAGTAAGACTGCATCAGCCGCTACTTTTTGCATAGCTCGAAATAAGGAGTTTGACACCAGTCAACTCCGTGGCCAAAAGCAGCGGCTTTTTTGTCTTACTATCGGCAGTAACGCTACTCGGGTTAATTGGGTAGGCACCGGCGACGCAATTTCAGGTGTTTAGTTAGTCATACTGTATCAGCTGCAGTTTTTCGATACTCATTGACAGCAGTCAATATCGTGTCGAAAAACAGCGGCTTTTATGTTTTACTTTCGGCATTAGCACTGCTTAGGGTTGGGTTTACCAGCGAAGCAATCAATGTAAAGTTATTAATAAGCGATTGTCGAGTCGCTTTTTTCTTGGCTGGAATTTTATAAAGCTTGAGTGGGTTTATTCAGTGATAATCTGAGTAAAATTATTGCTGACAAAGTGGAATGCGAATAGTGACGGCTAGGCCGCCGAGGTCACTTTTGGAGGCGAAGATAGTGCCTTCGTGAGCTTCGATGATGTTTTGGCTGATAGACAAGCCAAGGCCTGAGCCGCCTGTGCGTCTATTGCGAGACTTTTCCACTCGGTAGAGGCGTTCAAATATCTTTTCGAGTTCTTCATCTGGTACGCCAGGGGAGCTGTCTTTTAATACCAGTATTAAATTGTTTGAATTAACCGCTAGACTCAATGAAATTTGACCGGGTGCATCCGTGTATTTAATGCTGTTAGTGAGCAAGTTAGATAGCACTTGTTTGATGCGGTCTGTGTCGATATTCACCAGCGCTGTATTGGCGTTAATAGCCAGATGCCACTCAAAACCTTTGGCGCTAGCGTAGTGTTCAAATTCTTCGCCCCAGTTCATTAAGATAGGGACAAAGTCGACTTGGCTTGCTTCAAACGATAAACCATTGACATCAGACAAGGCGAGCTCGTATATATCGCTGATCAGGTGGTTTAAATCATCGATTTTAGTACCGAGTTTTTGATAACTTAAGTCAACATCATCAACCAGTTGATATTTTAGTGCATCTACCTGTAATTTGAGTGCGGTTAACGGGGTACGCAGCTCGTGAGAAACATCCGCTAGAATCTGATTTTTTTGATTTAAGGCATCTTGGTAAAGATTGGCTTTTAATATTGCCAATTTACGGCGTTGATAGAAAAAGTAAATCAGAACCGTAAACAAAAAAAGCAACACTAAGGCGATAAATATCACGCCTTGAGAGATGGTTTTATGGACCTCAGCTTCCGCTTCAACCGCTTTATTTTCTTCCTGTAATTTAGCGACTTTAATCTGTTCTTCGAGCAGGTCAATATCACGCTTATGTTTCTCGATTTCTCTAATTCTTTGCTCCGAGTGAAGCTGGAGTTTTATCTTAAACGCTGACTCTAGATGCTGGTGGGCATCATCGTATTCACCTAGTTCGTGGTGAATATTACTGAGTAATTCATTGTCACTGAGTTGATGATCTAGCAGGCCAAGTTTATTTGAGATAACGAGTGATTTTTCTAGATATTGTTTTGCTCTAGGGTAATCAAAGTTTTCTAAATAATAAGCGCCTAAGTCATGCCAGACCTGCCTTAATTGATGATCTGTTGGCGCCAGTTGGGCGGTATCTACCGCTATGGTTAAATGCTTAAAACGTTGAATATTGTCGTTAAGTTTGTTGTAGATTTTAGCCATTTGCAGGTGAGAGCGAGACAGCAATTGATTGGCAGACTCGCTTGTAAAAATAGCGATGGCTTTATCGGTGTAGTCAATTGCTTTATCAAAGTCATTGGTTTCAAGATAGATGCTGCCGATTCGGTGGTAATCAAATCCCATATCTTGAATGCTATTAAGTTGTTTATCGTAATCCAGCGCTTTGAGGTAAAAGCTCAGTGACTTGGTGTAGTCGTGAGCGCGGTAATATAATTCACCTAGGTTAAAATAGTTGCCAGCGAGTTCTTCAATGTCGTTTGTTCTTTCAAAATAGCGCATGGCTTTAATTTGATATTCTGCGGCTAACACTAAATCACCTTCTGATTCGTACAACACGCCTAGTTGGCTGAATATCTGGGCTTCACTGTTGTAGTCTTCGTTTTGCTGAAAAATCTCTAGTGCAATTAAGTAGTATTCTTTCGCTTCTTTAAGTTTCATTTGCAATCGAAGAAATACGCCAGCGAGTTGATATAAACGCCCTAGTTCTATGGCCTCAGGTAACGCGATAGGCAAGGCCTGATTGACGATGATATCAGCGGCTTTGGCATAGTTATTTTTGCGCCTTTCAAAAAATGCTGCGCTGATCAGTACTTTGATTTTAAGTTCATCGTGATAAGTGGGAAGCGCTGTAACTAACTCATTTAGTAACTGTTCCGATTTGGCTTGTTGGCCGCTTTTACGATAAATGGAGACCAATTTTAATTGAGCGCGCACAAGATCATCGCCTGCCGCGGTTTTGATGATGTCTTTAACTTGCCACTCTGCCTTTTTAGATGATGACGTAATGTCATTTAGTTGAGCTTCGATATCAGAGGTGGAGATAGGCTGACTTTGTGCTTGCACAATACTGATACTGTGAATATAGCCAACAACCAGCAGCACTTTAATGAATAAACTTAAAGTGCTGCTGATGAGTTGGATAGTGCTTGTTTTAGCGAAGACAGAAGCGATAGCCTGCTCCATAAACCGACTCTATAGGGTTTTCAGTAATGCCAGCCTCTTTAAACTTATTGCGAATTTTTTTTACGTGACTGTCGATCGTTCTATCTGTGATATGACGATACTGAGGATAGGCCAGATCTAATATTTCATCGCGTGAATAGATCCTGTCAGGTTTGTTATACAACAGTGAAAATAAGCTTGCCTCAAGAGTAGATAGCTCGACCTTTTTGTCTTGATAAACCACTTTGCCTTTTTCTGGGTCGACGGTGAGCTTTGAAAAGCTAACCGTTCCCTGAGTGCGGGCTAACAGTGATTTTGAGCGGAGGATAAGTTCCATCGTGTCAAAAGGTTTGCACAGATAGTCATCAGCACCCGTACTTAGACCAATATTTTTATCAGATTGATTGACTTTGGCGGTGAGCATGATGATGGGCACATTGCTAAATTGCCTTATTTCTTCACAGCATTCTATCCCTGTTTTATTGGGTAGCATGATATCTAAGACGATAAGGTCAGGTTGGTATGTTGAAACCGCTTGAATCACATTAGCACCATCATCAATATGAAGCGTTTCTAAGTTATGGTGGTGATAAAATAATGCCAAGCTTTCGGCAATATCAAGATCATCTTCAACAATTAAAATTTTTTGTTTTTCTTGTGTTTCGTTCATGTGGTATACCGCAGCTGGTCGTTCCTTGTTCCAGCACTACCCCTTTTAGTTATTACAAAACAGCTAAGTATTGTAAAACGTCCATGGCTATTACAAGTTTAGATTTCATTCTCCCATAGTAAATAACTTATTGCTATCTTGTTGATTTGTTGTGTCGCCATCTTCTTTTGCGGTAATAAAGAAGATGGCGACGTTGTTAAGGCGATCCGCTAGGTTTTATGCAGTACTGTCGGCTTGTCTACGCTTATTTGTACTTTCTTATTTGTACCTTCTGCGACTGAAGCCGATTAGCATCAATAACATAAACCAAATACCAAAGGCACCACCACTGTTCGAGTTTGACTCTGGCTCAGGCTCGGGCTGTGTAGGTTCTTCAGTTTCTACCTCAGTTTTATTGGTAACGGTTAAACTGGTCGTTACTGAATAACTGAGTTCGCCATCAGATACCGTGACTTGAACCTCAATCACTTCATCATTGCTGACTTCTGGTGTTGTCAGAGTCAGTTGATTGGTTGTTTGATTTTCAAGTAACACAGCTGGGCCTGATAACTGCTGCCATTGATAACTCAGTGAGTCATCCTCTGCATCACTACCGACAGCTATCAGGGTAATACTGCTGTTTTCTTCAACTTCATTGTTGTGGCTCTCAAGCACTAGTGATGGCGCAGTATTCACAGGAGGTGTACCTGTTTGCACGGTAACCACACCGGGATCTTCAATTGAGCCATTGGCGAGACCGTCGATATCGTTAGGACCACCGTCTTCAATGAGTAATCGAATACAGTTGTTACCTTCGACTAATCCTTGCGCCGAGGCCTGAGCATAAGTTGCATCATTAACAAGTGGGCAGTTACCGTTTTCATCCGCCAATGCAGAGCTGATGTTGTTATTGGCATCAACAACAAAGCTATACCAGCCTAGTGATGGGTTGTACTTACGGTATATAGCATCAGCTGGTAATGTTTGACCTTCTGCTAATGGAATCACCACTGCAACAGATTCACCTTGCTCACTTAATCCATTAACGATGAAGTTATAAACAGGCGTGATAGTCTCAAAATACGAATCTTGAGGATCGGCATCGCCAGCTTGTAATAACGCGATTAAGTCTTCAATTGAAAAGCTTGCTGAATCTGCGGTAATACCGAGTCGAGACACAAACAATCCAAGCGTCATTGATAAGCCGTCTTCGGTGTGAGCTGGCTCTGCATCGTTCTGCGTCGGTAAGCGGGTGTCGTTAGCATCATTATCTAAATAATCAGCAATACCGTCACCGTCACTATCAGCATATCCTTCATCGCTATCTGGGATACCATCATTATCTGAGTCAACATCACTGCCTAACGTTGGCAAGTCGGCAATCACCAATTGCGCGGTGCGAGAGACAGAGAAGACATCAGAAGTATTGGTTTCAGTAGCAATAGCATTAACTTGATAAACACCAGACTGCAATAAGCTTGGGTCTATTTCGAATGTCATTAGGTTTTCGTCAATGGCTGCATCAACGAGTCCATCAATACTTGACCAGGTGAGGTTGTGAGTATCGTTTTGGTTAATATCACGCACATTTGCAGTGATGGTAACCATGCCATTATTGGCATCGATAACACTAATTACTCGGCCATTTTGACGCAGAGTGAGGTTCATTCTAGGCGCAACATTTCGTTCTATCAGGGTTAATTCAGTTATGTTGGCATCACCAATAAATGCATTTACACCATAATCTAACTGAAGCTGCAATTGATCTTCGTTAGTCACGCTTTCAGGAATCGCTATGTCGAGCTGCCCAACTTGACCTGCTTCAATATCTGCAACCAGTTGATTATTAACAAACCCATTAACGAGTAAGCTATATGAAATCTGCACTGGGTAGTTCGCCGCTTCACCATTTAAGTAAGCATTAATAGTGTATTCGCCGCCAGCTTCAACAGGGCGCTGAGAAGGCAAGGTTAGCATTGGCACAATGTCGAGATTAAATGACGATACAGCCATATTACCAAGGGCATCAGTTGCTTCTACTTCAACAATATGACTTCCTGAAGTCAGTAAAGTGTCACCCATAATATTTACACTTATGTCACCGTCGACCAAGTCAGTTGCAGATAGCGACACTAAGTTAGCAATATTAGTTAAACGCCCCTGGGCATTAATTGACATATCGATTAAATCGTCAAAGCTTGGCGCTGTAGTATCGACAATGGTGATAACTTGTTCAGCACTTGAATGGTTGCCCGACATATCAGTCGCTGTCCAAGTGATGACATGCTCACCTAAGCTAAAGGTGAAGTTATCCGTATCCACTGTTAGTTCAGGTGAAGCATCGTTATCATCCATCACTGATGGCTGAGGTACTTGCACTTGAGTTAACTCGCCTGTTGCTTCAAATGTCATACTTTCAACATGACTGATCACAGGTGCTTGTGTGTCTGAGTCATTAGGATCGAGCGGGTTAGGGTCATTCGCATCGATAACACCATCACCATCATCGTCATTATCAGCATTGTTACCAATACCGTCGTTATCCGTATCTAACGTTTCAGTTGGATCCGTAGGGAATGCGTCTGCATTGTCACCAACGCCGTCATTATCTGAATCTAAGGTTTCAGAGGCGTCATTCGGGAATGCATCAGCGTTATCACCGACACCGTCGTTATCAGTATCTAATGTTTCTGATGCGTCATTCGGGAATGCATCTGCATTGTCACCAACGCCGTCATTATCTGAATCTACCGTTTCAGAGGCGTCATTCGGGAAAGCATCTGCATTATTACCAACACCGTCGTTATCTGAATCTACCGTTTCAGAGGCGTCATTTGGGAAAGCATCCGTGTTATCACCGACACCGTCGTTATCAGTATCTACCGTTTCAGATGCGTCATTCGGGAATGCGTCTGCATTGTCACCGACACCGTCGTTATCTGAATCTAACGTTTCAGTTGGGTCAAGAGGGAAGGCATCGCTGATGTCTTCAACGCCATCAGCATCATCATCTCGATCATTCGAGTTAGTTAAGCCATCGCCGTCTAGGTCGTAGTCGTTAAGCATGTTTACTAGGTGAATGCCAAAACCATTCCAGTCAGAACCAGCGATTAACAAGTTACCATCGTCTTGAACGATCAATTTGATTGGGTCGTAATCTTGTACATCTAAGCGAACATAGCCTACGGTATTGAATTGACTATCTAATTCACCATTTTCAGTAAAGCGAACAACGTGGGCGTAATCAGCCGTTACACCACTCAATATGAGTATACGGCCGTCACGTTGAATCTGAATATCTTGAACATTCCAGACACTAACATCTTCGTCAAAATCGTTGGCCGAATAACCATTGTCTGCAAATGTGCTGTCAAGTTGTCCATCAACAATTTTCAGTACACTGAGTCGTTTAGCAACGTTTGATGTTGTACCCGCAGCGTAAACATTGCCTTCTGCGTCTTTAGCTAATTTAATTGAACGGGCAAACATATCGCTATCAAGTGCTAGCTCGCCATCCGTACCAAAGCTAGTATCAATGTTGCCATCAACGTCAATTTTGGTCAGATAGAAAGTGCGATCTTGTTTCTGCATTGCTAACACTTGGCTATCATCATCAAGCACTAACGCATCGATGAAATAGACGGAACTACCAAGTTCAGTAGTACCAACAGACAAATTACCCGCATCACCAAAGTTAGTATCAAAAGTGCCGTCACTGCTGAGCTTATGTGCGAAGTTTTGATAGGTGTACTTACCGTAAATGACGGTGCTGCCATCAGATAAAGTTGAGGCAACGTCTGTCCCACGAATAATTAAACCGTCTTCATTATCGTAAACACCAGTCTCGTTAAAGCGAGTATCTAAAGCACCAGTAGCATCATACTGAGCGATAAATACTTGATTGTCTTTATCACCTGCGACTTTAATGCCGATTTCATTTGTTAGTGCTAGTTTAAAGTGAGTTGCTAGTCCTTGATTTAAAGCATAAAGAACGCCGCTTTCAGCAAAATCTGTGTTGATTTCACCTGTGCTATCAACATCAATGATCACACCGCTATCATCAGTATGGGCATCGTAATATGCACTACCGACAAGGTACAGACCATTATCGTGAGCAATGGCGTCAGTAATATAAATTTCTCTATCGCCGTTATGCACATAAGCTGAAGCAATACCGTTTAAGCCATAAGTAGTGACTAAGTCACCAGCATCATCGTTATCAGCATTGTTACCAACACCATCCCCATCGGTATCGTATTGTTCATTACGATCATTAGGGAAGGCGTCTGCGTTATCACCCACGCCATCGCTATCAGAATCTAGGTATTCAGTCGCATCGTCATCAAATGCATCTTCAAACGCCCAATAGCCATCTGCATCAGCATCGCGGTATAAATTGCCACTTAATAATAATGCAGGATATTGTTCGGACGTGCCGAAATCCCAGTTGGCTGAAGACCAGTCATTTGTATAAGCGGTACTGTTACAATTAACATCAACAGGTGTTGTAGGGCATTGCAGTTCTTCAGATGTATAACCCGCGCCTGAATTGTTGAATGTGCTCGATATGCCAGTTGCTTCGGTATCCCAAAGGGCATACACAACAGATAATGTATTTGATGCGCTGTAACCTAAAAGACCACCTGTATCAGTATTTTGATCATCATTGGTGTTAATAGCACCATATGCCAAGACTCGCTCAAATGTTGAGTCTGCATTTAAGTCACCTGCGATACCACCAATAATCGAGTCACCTAACAGTGAAACATCAGCGTATGAGTCAACCACCTCTGTCGCACCATCAATATCACCAATTAAACCACCTAGAATTTTTGGGGCAGTAATGTTGCCTTGGGCAAACACTCGGGTTAACACGCTTGTGCCTTCAACTTTACCGATAAGACCGCCTGCGACTTCAATATCTGTCTCAATGCCTGCTTCATCAATCAGGGTAATATCTACAATCGCGTAACTATCGTTAATCGTGACACTTTCAGCATCACCAATTAAGCCGCCTGCAGACGTCACGGCCTGAATATCGCCTTCAAAACTCACGTTATCTAAGGTGTTGGTCCCTGATAATTGACCAAACAAACCACCGGTATCAGAACCTGCGTCATCAGTAATAGAAATCGACGTGATATTACCTTGTGCATGAACTTGATCCGCATCTAAGTTATAAAGTCGACCTGCAACTAAACCGCTGTCATCATTACCAAGGATGGTACCTTGCACGTTAATATTGCTCAGCACCGCTGAATCATCGCTGCTGTTTCGGGCAATTAAGAATGCTGAGTTGTTCAAGCCTGTGACGCTAGTTAAATCACCGTCGATATTAATATTCGTGACACTCACCGTGGCTACATAACCCAATAGTGCTTGATAGTCTTCATCTGGGCGATTGATAAATAGGTTATGAATGGTGAAACCATTACCGTTGAAGTTTGCAGCAAAGCGGTCATCAGAAGTACCAATAGGCTGCCAACCTTCACCTGCGTTATAGTAGGTTTCATCTGACAGATCGCCGTCAGAATCAGTATCGAAGTCTAAATCTGTGGTTAATTCGTAACCAATGCAACCTGTACCGTCAGTTAAACCGGCACAACCTGCGGTAACACCACTTAAGCTATTACCTGCTAAGTCATCACGCATCGCGTGTAACTGAGCCAACGTTGAGATTTCAATTAAGCCATCGTCATCGATGTCAACATCGTGTGCAGCAGTTGATCCTGTCTCATCAAATGGGTATAGATCTGATTCATTGGCAACGCCATCGTTGTCGGCGTCAGGGTCTGAATTATCGCCAATTAAATCGCCATCGGCATCGGACCACTCTGTTGGGTCATTTGGGAAAGCATCAGCGTTGTCACCGACATTATCGTTATCAGTATCTGCCCATTCTGCGGCGTCATCAGGGAAAGCGTCTAATGAATCTGGAACGCCATCATTATCTCTATCGTGAAAAGCAACACCGTTGATAATAGGTGAAGGGTACTGACTAGATGTACCAAAATCCCAATAGGCTTCATCCCAATTGGCATAGATACCAGCGTTAGTAACCGGCGCTTGTAACTCAGTTGTGGTATAGCCAGTACCTGAGCCACTTGACGCGTTGCCACTGGCTTGGGTATCCCAGTATGAATCTGTCACAGTCCCAAGTGCAGAGCCTGTTAGTCCGCCTTTATTAAATGCTTGCTTAGCAGAGCCTGTTGAGAAGCTATTTGTGATGGTTGACGATGAAGAAGCAACGCTGCCAATTAAGCCGCCCACTGCATTATTCGCCTCGGCTCTAGCATGAGAGGCGACATTAGTGACGTCTGCACTTGAAAGGTTACCAATAAAACCGCCGCCGACTGTGCCAGAGGTAATGACAGAGCCATTGACTAGACAGTTTTCAACGCTACCATTTACGAGCTCTCCTGCAAATGCACCGGCATCACCTTGGCCTGTTACATCAACAGTGGCTAAACATTGCTTAACCGTTGCTTGGCTCGCACGAGCAGCAATACCGCCGGCATAAGCCCCAGCTTGATTACTTTCTACTGTTCCGGTAAATGAGATGTTGGTCATGACACTTGGGCTGCTACCATAGATGTAACCAACTAGGCCGGCAACGTAATAACCGCTAGCTGTTACCTGACCATTAACATGAAGGTTTTCGATAGTGGTATTTTCAGCATGACCGAATAAGCCAAGACTGTCGTCATCGCCTGTTAAAGACGTATTGTTGATGTACAGGTTTGCAATCGTGAAATGATTACCGTCAAAGGTACCAGTAAACGGTGCAGCGAGGGTGCCAATAGGTGTCCAACCTTCACCTGTATTGTAGGTGTCGTTCTTAACACCATCATCATTTTCATCAAAATCTAAGTTAGTGGTTAACTCATAACCAAAACAAGCAATAATGTCGTCGTTATTACCACAACCTGTTGTGTTCTCACTAATACCGTTGTCATAAGCTGTGCCCGCTAAGTTATTACGGATATTGTTGAATTGCTCAAGGCTATTGATTTCGATTAAACCATTGCCATCAATGTCCACATCAACTGCGTCGGCTACACCATCATCGTCAGAGTCGATTCCACTGGCTTTTACTGGTGAGGTTAAACTAATAACACCAAAGAAAGTGGTTAACAGAAGGGATAATTTGAACTGCATAATTGACACCAAGGTTATAATTATTTTGAAAAAACGTTGAGTTATTTTGATTGTATTTAACAAATAAGGAAGAAATAAGGAACAAATATGCAAGTTGGTTGTATTTTAACTTTTTAACACCACATGAATCTGTGTTGTCCATGGGAGCAAGCGCGTTTTTATAGGGAAGAGCAATTGTGACAGGAGTCGATGAACAGGAAAATATGAACGATGTTAAAGGGCTGAATCAGTTAAATAGAGGGGGCAATTAAGTCAACGAAAGAAGGGGGATTTAGCTAGGCTTGGGTAAGCTCTAGTTACTTTTTTGTTTAGAAATTGCCAGCTTAAGGCTTGATTAGCTTAGATGTTTGTTTAATTTGGATGTTGACACAAGCGTTAAGCAATCGTTGGGCTCACGAGGTAAAAGCCTCGTTAACCGTTATACAGTTATTATCAATGTAACGAGGTCATCACTGTTTTTTAGTATGACTGGCAGAATGTTGCCTTGTGAAGAATTAGCCTTTCTCGCTTGGATTAGCGCAGTCATTACAGAGGCACTGTAATTCTATTTGAGAGTTAAGAAGCTGAAAGTCGGCTTGGTTAATACTTTCTTTTAATGCTTCGATTACACTGGTTTGAATGCCTTTTTCTGCAACTTTGCCACAGCTTTTGCAGATTAAAAACTGCGGGACTTGATGCTCATGAGTACAAGTGATGTGTGAGCAAGCAAGGTATTTGTTTTCTGATGATAGTTTATGAACCAATGCCAATTCACTCAATATATCCAGCATTCGGTAAACAGACATTGGCGCTAATGATTCATTATGAGTCGTGCGATATATATCGACAATTTCATAAGCAGATAATGGCTTACTAGAATCAAGTAACACACCTAATACATTTTTTCTTTTCGCTGTAAGTTTAACGCCTTTGTTGTGACATATTTGTTCTGCCTTAGCAAAAATTTCAGCGTTATTAGTAGTAGACATAGTTCAGCTCAAGAGAAATCATAATTGGCGTTATTATTTATTGTCGTGATGACATTGTAAATGATAAAGAGTGAAACATTGCTTCTAAAGCACAACCAGAATCGAAATTGTGTGAGCAGATTAACTGATATCGACTTAATCGGCGTAAGATCAATGTTCAAAACAGAGGCTAAAAATAGGAAAGGCTTAAGGATATGCTAATTGGAAAATGGCAAATGAAAAATGACAAGTGCGCTAGCCTGTATGTAACTCTTGTTAGCAAAACAGGCTAGCGTGTTCTTTTTTTTAATCAGCTCTACCAGTTAGGTTAATTTACAAAGCCAATAAACAGATAGGTTGCAAGAATAACAGCAACCCAAAGCACCATGTTGCCAGACGGATAGTCGCTTGAGATAAAGCTACCACCTTCTTTGTATTGGCGGGCTAAAAATGCCTGACATTGACTTAGTTTGCCACGAACTGACTGACGTACATCTGCATCGACTTTCCAAATAACCGCAAACATACGTTGCAATATATTAGGGACTAAACGTCTATACACCCAATCGACATCAAGGTGAGTTGAGCGCAATTCTGGCGGATATTTACCTTTAAGATTTAACCACACAAAGGCCAGCGCCGAGAACAATAACAGCTGTGTTTGTGCGAGTACGTGGGTCGCATCATAAGGGTTATAACCCGTATCATATGGCAATAATGAGTAAAGCGCCGCTGGGTAAATACCAATACCAATACACAGGCAGGCAGCAATGAACATTGCCAATAGCATGTTGTTTGGCGGATCGTTTGCTCTAATGCCTGAATCATGGGCGAAGAAAGCAAAATAAGGAATTTTAATACCAGCATGATGGAACACACCTGCAGAGGCGAACAATAGCATTAACCAAACCCAATCATGGCCTGTTTCCATTGCAGCCGTCATCACCATCGATTTACTGACAAAGCCGCTAAACAGAGGGAATGCTGAAATAGAGGCCGCACCCACAATACACAGTATGGTGGTCTTAGGCATGGTTTTATAAAGACCACCAAGATCAGAGCCGTTTATTCGCCCTGTCATATGCAGCACTGCGCCCATACTCATAAACAGTAAACCTTTGAATATCACATCATTAAAGGCATGTGATACCGCGCCATTTAATGCAAGCGAGGTGCCGATACCAATACCGACCACCATAAAGCCCACTTGGTTAATCAAGCTATAAGCCAGTACGCGACGTAGGTCGTTTTCAATGACGGCAAAGAAAATTGGGAAGCAGGTCATCGCAGCGCCAATATATACAAGTAGCTCTGTGCCAGGATAGGCTCGAGCCAGTGCATAAACGGCTACCTTAGTGGTAAATGCACTAAGCAGTACAGTGCCTGTTGGTGTCGCTTCTGGATAAGCATCGGTAAGCCAAGTATGAGCAAAAGGAAAAGCACACTTGATGCCAAAAGCGATAAAGATAAGCCAGCCCGCTATGCTGTCTAAGCCGATAAAGTCAAAGGCGATACTGCCAGTCTCACTGATATACAACAGTGCGCCAGCCAGTAAAATGACGCCCGAGAGAACTTGCATAATGAGGTAACGCATCCCAGCGCTATAGGCAGCAGGGGTTCTACGAGCCCAAATCAAAAAGACTGAGGTAAAGGCTAATAACTCCCAAAACACAAATAGGGTTAGCAAGTCACCGGCGAACACCGCGCCGATGGCGCTACCCGCATAAAGCATGGCGGCAACTTGCTGCACTGTGTCTTTAACGTGCAATGAGTAAACTATGCCAATAAATGCGGCGATATGGAAAATATAGCCAAACATCAGGCTTAATTTATCCGCTCGATAGGGGATGAGTTCATAGTCTAAAAACGTTAATTGCAGGTGGATGCCTTCTGGCACTGTCCATAAATGCAATCCACTGATGATTGGAATCGCAATCATCAATGCGCCACGAAGCTTTCCTCGCGTCGTTGCAGCGATTAATCCGCCAATCAAAAAGAGTACAAACGGCGGTAACTCAAGCATCCACATTGCGATCACCTTCATTGTTATTGTTAGCTTCTTTGGCATGGCCATCGCTGACGGCGATAATTTCTATCTTGCTGTTATCAGGCGCTTCAACTGGGCCATAATAGTCTTCAGGTCGCATCAAAAAGGTACGCATCCAGCTGGCAATTAATACCAAAATGACACAGCCGACAAAGCCATAAATAGGATAGAAAATGGGGAGGTTTTCCCAGCTATGATAAACGTGGCGATGGATTACAAAATCAAGCACCACAAGCACACCGCAGCATGCGTATAGCAGATATAAAATAAGCTGAATGTTTTTGGGCTTATCGAAAAAATACTGCTTCTCATTGTCCATGGCTAACTCCAGATACAGTCAAGATAGCTTTCGCCAATTCATAAAAGGGCTGAGGATGGATAAACATAATCAAGCAGCCTAACGTAGTAATAGTTAATGCGATCAAAGAAGGTAAAGGCGCTTCTTTTATGCCGCGATGTTCAGGTGCCTCACCTTTACCAGGGAAAAATGCGTGATAAGGGATAGGCAGTAAATACGCGATATTGAGTAGAGAACTGAGCATTAAGGTTACCATCACGAACCAGTAACCAGTTTCGATGGTGCCCATGAGCAAGAACCATTTACTCCAGGTCCCTCCAGCTGGTGGCACGCCAATAATACTCAAGCTAGCAATGAAAAAAGCGGCCATAGTGACAGGCATGGTAAAACCTAGCCCACGCATTTCACTGACTTTAGATTTATGGCTGGCCACCAAAATGGCGCCAGCACAGAAGAACAAGGTGATTTTGCCAAAAGCGTGAGAGGCAATATGCATTGAGCTGCCGATCACTCCCGACTGTGTGGCAAGGAGTGCTCCTATGGTGATATAACCGAGTTGGCTCACCGTAGAGTAAGCTAGTCTGGCTTTTAAGTTGTCCTGCCTCATTGCTACGATTGAGGCTAACAATACTGATATAGCCGCTAGATAAAGTAAAAATTCAGTGGTTGGCAATGTCGGTAGTAGGTCGAGACCAAAAATAAAGATACAAACTTTAAGTACAGTAAATACCCCAGCTTTTACCACAGCAACCGCATGGAGTAGTGCACTGACTGGGGTCGGAGCAACCATCGCTGCAGGTAACCAGCGATGAAACGGCATCATTGCAGCCTTACCAATTCCGAAAATAAACAACACTAAGATGGCGCCAGCAATTGTGGTATCTACATTGGCATCAAATACGCCGCCAGCAGTAAATTCAAGTGTGCCGCTGATTAACCAAGTTAATACAATAGCGAGCAAGAAGAAGGCGATAGAGGTACTGAGTAAGATCCCTAAATAAACACGACCACCTTGTTTAGCCTTATCTGTGCCAGCATGGGTCACTAACGGATAAGTTGATAGGGTTAACACTTCGTAGAAGATAAATAGAGTAAATAAGTTCGCAGAAAAAGCGAGCCCCATTACTGCGCTAATCGCCAAAGCAAAGCAGATATAAAAGCGGGTTTGGTTATCTTCATTATGACCACGCATATAACCAATGGCATAAATGGTGGTAATTAACCAAAGGAAGCTGGCAATCAGAGCGAATAGCATGCCAAGCGGCTCAATCACAAAGCTGACTTCTAAGCCAGGCATGAGCTCCCACCATGACACCTCAATGTTCGCACCAGCTTTAAGTGCTTGATAGAGGTTAACAACGCAGTAAAGCACCACAAGGCTGATACTGATGGTAACAGCCTCTCGAAGATTAGGTTTATTACCTGTTGCTGCAATAGCAAGTGTTGCCAGCAGAGGCAATAATATAGTTAGCTGTAACATCAGCGCCAAAGATGGATTCATGGGTTTATTCCAAACAAGCTTTGAGAAGCCGCCTGTGCAACTTGCACACTCAGGCGAGTATCGATACCGAAATAGATATTAGCGATGACAAGAGCCCAAATAGGACCAAGGAAAGTCCAAGGAGCTTCTTTAACCGTTTCACGTCCAGGTAATGGCGGCTTAAAGTAGGCCATTTCTACAATGCGCCAGATATACACAATGGCCAATAACGAACCTAAGAGGATCAGGGCGGCAACTGGCCACATACCTGCTTCAACACTGGCGATGAGCAAATACCACTTACTGACAAAACCGACCGTCAATGGCACACCAATAAGGCTTAATCCACCAATGACAATTGCAGACATGGTTAATGGCATTTGTCGGCCTAGCCCCTGAAATTGGCTTAGTTGAACACTACCAATGCGGTACATGACGGCGCCTAATGCTAAAAATAATGCACTTTTCATCAACGCATGGTTAAACAGGTGCAGTAAGCTTGCCATGACACCCGTGCTGGTATTGATGGAGTAACCGATAATCATATAACCGACTTGAGCAACACTTGAGTAAGCTAAGATGTGTTTGACGTTTTGCTGATAAATCGCAGTGATAGAAGCAACAAAAACACCTACGAGTCCAAGTACCATTAGAATGTCTTGTAAAGGCAAACTGGTAAATGAGAAGCTGATGCCAAATACGGTAAAGGTAAACCGAATTAATAAATACACTGCCACTTTGGTTGAGGTTGCTGCTAAAAAGGCGGTTACAATTGAAGGTGCATAGGCATATGCGTTTGGTAACCAAAGATGAAGTGGAAAAAGCGCCAGTTTTAAGCAGATGCCAACAATCAAGAAGGCAAAGGCGGCAAACACAGTACGGGTATGGCCAACATCAACTAAGCGAACAGCAAGGTCACTCATGTTTAATGTGCCAGTCATTTGGTACAACATACCAATGCCAATCAAGATAAACGTGGCACCAATCGTCCCCATAATCAGGTATTGAAATGCAGCCCACAGTGCGCGTCTGTCTTTACCTAAAGCAATTAACGCATAGGCAGAGAGTGAAGAAATTTCTAAAAAGACAAAGACATTAAAAGCATCGCCGGTTGCAACAATCCCGAACATACCTGTTAGTGATAATAGGTAGAGGCTATAAAACAGGGTGTGGCGATCTTCGCTCAATTCTTTTTGTATGCTGGTATTAGCGGCAAACAGGACGACAGTGCCAATGGTTGAGATAATGAGCAACAATAAGGCATTCAGCTTATCTATGCGGTATTCAATCCCCCAAGGGGCTTCCCAACCTCCGAGTTCATAGATGATGGTCCCTGATTTCATCACTTCTATCAGCAATAGTATGCTGTTGACACAAGTTGCAGCACAGACCAATAAGGCAAATATCCACACCAGTTTTGAACGGTTTAAAAACCAACATAGTGGGGCTGCCATTAGCGGCAGCACGACTTGTAAAATAGGCAGGTGAGCTAGCACTATGATTTTTCCTCGTTTAGCTGATCTTGTTTTTGGATCTCATCTTCTTCAATACAGCCATACGACTCTTTGATTCTGATGACCAGCGCAAGCCCAAGTGCTGTGGTTGCGATACCAACCACAATCGCGGTTAGGATCAGAACATGGGGCAAAGGATTAGAGTAATCACTGATCCCTTCAGCTAGAATGGGGGCACTGCCTCGTTCGACAACGCCGACACTGATATAAAAGATAAACACCGAGGTTTGGAAAATAGTGAGTCCGACTAACTTCTTCACTAAGTTACCGTGGGCGATGACGATATAAAAACCAATCATCATCAACAGGACTACAATCCAGTAGTTATAGAGTCCGAGAAACATCTTGCTCCCCTTTTTGCTTGTTATTGTTTTGCTGGGCTTGTCTGCGGGCATCAAAATTAAAAAAGATACTCAGCATGACCGATGCAACCGTGATACCGACTCCTAGTTCAATCAATAGAATCCCGATATGTTGACCATCGAGTGGATTTTCGGCTAACACGTTATAATCTAAGAAGTTTGCGCCATTAATCATTGAAACAACCCCAACGGAGGCGTAAAGCAATAGTCCAACAGCGGCAAGAAGTTGAATGAGGGCTGGATTAAATACCTTTTGAGCAGTTTCTAAGCCAAATAACATGGTGTATAGAATAATCGCAGCAGCAAAAATTACCCCCGCTTGGAAACCACCACCAGGGCCGAAATCACCATGGAACTGCACATAAAGGGCAAACAATAAGATGAAAGGAATGAGGGCTTTACTGACAATACGCACGACCATATGACGTTCGTGCATTTGCTCTTCAGTCGCTTCATCTGATTGAGGATTTTTACGACGACGTGGTAATCTGAGTAATGACAGCACACCAATACCAGCGGTAAAAATAACCGCAACTTCGCCTAAGGTATCAAAGGCACGGTAACTGCCTAACACTGAGGTCACAATATTAGGAACGCCGACTTCTTCCATAGAGTCATGGATATAGCGAGGGGCCACATGCTGGTGAACTGGAGCATCAACGGCGCCAAAGTAAGGCATATCCATCGTGCCATATATCAACATGCCACCTGTAACCAGTACGACAAATAATGATAAAAGAGGCTTATGACGCCTTGGCGCTTCTTTTCGGCCTGTCATTGTAATGGCCGCTAACATGAGTAACCCCGATATTCCCGCACCAACAGATGCTTCGGTAAAGGCCACATCTACTGCATCGAGTA
Organism: Shewanella sp. 10N.286.52.A9; assembly: GCF_041468985.1. Taxonomy (NCBI): domain Bacteria; kingdom Pseudomonadati; phylum Pseudomonadota; class Gammaproteobacteria; order Alteromonadales; family Shewanellaceae; genus Shewanella; species Shewanella sp. 10N.286.52.A9. The sequence goes on from NZ_JBFRJQ010000016.1 coordinate 216,066, forward strand.
CAACAAAGAAACAGGCAGATAATAAGCCATAAATACCGCTTAACATGACAACGGCTAATAGGTCAGTCATGCGCACGATTGCAATGGCAATCACCACTAAAAATACTAATAGTATGATATCAACTAAAGCTTCGATGACTTGTTCCCTCCCAGATTTGCACGCTTAGCTTCCTTTGGTATTAAGCCATTATGTAGTGCCGCTTTTGCTAATGCATGACTGGCAGATGGGTTAATGAACAGCGTACAAATTAAAATCAATATCAGTTTAATTAAGACCATACCATTGGGGCTTTGCAGCATAAGGCCGATAAGAATTAAGCCTGCGCCTAATGTGTCGGTAACACTTGCAGCATGCATGCGGGTGTAAAAGTCTGGGAAACGTATAATTCCTATCCCACCCGAAAAGCATAAAAAACTCCCTATTAGCAGGCATATACCGCTGCTGATTTCGAGTAACAAGCTCATTCTTTAGTCTCCTTGGTTGGATGAGATTTATAAGGAGCGACTTTAAATTCGGCAGAATCTGAGTAACGTAATACGCCGATAACACTGATAAAGTTAATGAGGGCGTAGACGAGGGCTATGTCGAGAAACTCTGGGCGACCCATTAAAAAACCTAAAACGGAAATCAACAAAATGGCTTTAGTGCCAAAAAAGTTGAACGCTAATATTCGATCGTAAAGGGTGGGACCAACGATACAGCGAATGATCGCAAGTAACATAACAACTAGAATGGCGATTGTGGCAGCGGCTAACATTAGTTTTCAAGCTCCCTTACCCGGCGATCCATCTCTCCGGTTTTAAGTGTGTCGATATCAGCATTATCTAAAGCATGAACGGTGAGTTGGTCATCAATTAAGTCTATCGCTACGGTTCCTGGGGTTAAGGTGATGGAGTTAGCGTAGATCACTTTATTAATATCTGAGCATTGCTGCGTGTCTATGGTGGTCAGTACGGGGGTAATACTTTTATTACCCATCCAAATATGTTTAACCACACTGATATTCGACAAAATGACCTGTTTAACTAGCCATAGTGCGTAACTGGGCATGTGGGCATTAAGACGAATAGGATGAGTTTCTTGATCGATTACATCCATTTTTTGCGCAATATAGAGCACCAGCATGATTGAACCAGCCCCTAAAGATAATAATAAAGGGTTGCTGTAATTGGAGTTAATCCACCAAAATAGCGCCAGTGTTAATATCAAGCTAAGCCGATGGCTTGGCACGACGCTGCGTTTAATTTCTTGTGTCATATTAATCAATACTTAGTGTGAGTTATTGCTAGCTAAAACTTAGCCTGCCGGTAAAAGTTATTTTTAATTTCTGTTGCCGTTAATCTTGCTGCTCGCACGACGATTCGTTGGCGATTGCTTGATAAATCTGACTGTGCAGCCCTTGCAATGAATCTGTAGTCGGTGACAATTGCTCAATTGTTCTATCGACGATACGCCCAACTAACTGCTCTTTGGTTTCATTTGCAGGTATGCAAACCTCAGTTGGAAGTATTTTTGATGTCTGTTTACCGACTCGGGTGCGATAGGCTCTATCGGTGAATCCTCCCGATGTGTTCTTTAGTTCATACTGTTGACTGGTGTTGAATGAGCCAGCAAGAAAGCCTTGAATATAGTAGGAACATGCTTGAGTCGACATCTCAGATGCGGTTTTATTAACTGATAAACAAGATGAAAGAACGAGCTGCTCTTCATTTTTAGCGTTACTCGAAACTGCTGATAGTGAAAAAGTGAGTGTGAACGTTAATAGCGCTAAGAGTTGGATGATCCTCATATGAACCCCTTTTTTATAATTCTATTGATTGCACATTCATAAATTGAACGGTATCAGCGCAATACGCTTTAGGTACCTTTGGTTTACTTTATATGGTTATTCTTTGCTCGTTTTAAGGCGATATATGCCGACACTATTCAAGCAAACCATAAAAGTTTGTGATTAACATTGATTTAACACAAAGATTTTTTAAATTAACATCGAATTGTTTTTTATTTAACCCTGTTATTCGTTTGTAACACAGTTTGTTTTAATTTAAATACTAAGTAAGTGTAAATAGACTGTTTTTTTATAATGTCGAATATTTTTCAAGTTGGTGAGTAAGCTCGATAAGCTGGGGGATTGGCGGTTATTGTTAATATTTGGATCTACAAAAGCAGGTTGGCGGCTTTATTCACAGAGGCTTGTAGGTTTAAGCCTCTGTCTATTTATTACTCAGTTATGTCATTAGCGCTCAGCTAGCTTAAATTTTTGGCGAATGAACCGTTAGTTTAATCCTGAAATGATGGCTGGAATACCTGGTAGTAAGCCAACTAATGCCATCACGCCTGTAAGAATGATAAACATAACGCTAGGGGCTATCCAGCGGTTCATTTTGGTGAGTTTAGCACTGCGATCTTTACAGCCTATTAAACCTAAATTATCCAATAACATTGTCAGTGACCAACCAAAAGCAGGGTTAACTAATACTGACGAAAACACCACAATCGCAGCTGATTGAGTGGTTTTTCCTTCTCGGGTCATTTCCATACCAGCCTCAAGAAGTGGGATAAATACCCCAACGACTAAGGCGACACACAATACGGGTTCCCAAATGGCTAAATCCATTGGATAACCCCAAAGTGCGGCAATAACACAGAACAAGGCTGTCAGTAGCGCACCAGCAGGAATGGGGCGTTTAGCAATTGCTGCAGGGACTATGTATGTGCCCCAAGATGAAGTGAAGTTGGCCCCCCCAAGCATTGAACCAAAGGTTTGACGAATTGAAGCGCTGGTCATCGTGTCATCTATATTCATATGCACTTTTTCAGTGCGCTGCGGGTAGTTAATCTTTTGAAATACTTGATGACCTAAAAAGTCTGGCGACCACATCGCGACAGCGAGCACAGCGAAGGGCAAAACCACGATAAAGCTTTCAAGAGTCGGTAAGCCAAGCATCCAACCTGAGCTTTCTCCCCACCAGTACATTGGGCTCATGTTCGGTAGACCTGGCGCAGTTTGAAACTCAAATGGCGCGCCGAGGGCAAAGGCTAACGTACCACCGAGTAAGCAACTTAATGGCACGGCTAGCCAACGTTTTCGCCAGTGCTCTAGTAAGGCATATAAAATAATGGTGCAGAAAATCACGATAAATGCGATGTGTTCCATACCGATACTGTTGGCCCATGCATACAGCTTTTTTACTTGTGATGCAGTACCAACAAACCCCAAATACAGCAAGAGTCCGCCACAAACCCCTTTACTGGTGAGGTTGGCGAGCATACTCCCGCCTTTACTGATGGCAAGAATTAAGCCTAAGGCGCCAATGAGTAGTCCAAATGCCATTGGGTGGCCGCCTGCTGCAACCACAATTGGAATAATGGGAATAAGCGGTCCGTGGGTGCCAGCTAAGTTTGCTGTAGGCAATAAAAAACCTGAGAAAATGACAATGAAGAAAGCGGCAATAATGAGTTCGTAACGGACATTTTCCAGAATAAAGCTTTCTTCAAGGCCAAGTGAGGTTGCAAATGTGGTGGCAATGGCGCCGACCATGACCACTTTACCTATGGTTGCAGCCATTGCTGGAATGGTGTCTTCCAGTTCAAAGCGATAGTCTTTGCCTGGTAGATTAGGGCGCCAGCGCTTTGGATCCATAATCGTTAATTCATGCTCTAAATACTCATCTCGAGAGTTAAAGACAGAACTGGGTTTATGTTGCTGTTGATATTGTTTGTTGGATGGATTCGTTTGCGATTGACTGGGGGGAGATTCACTTTTCTGTTCATGTATGGATTTTGAATTACTGCTCATATCATTCCTATTGCTCACTCACTAAAAGTGCTACTGCTTTAAATTAGAAGCACCTTATCTGAACCCTATAGCCATAGCGAGTAATAATCGGCGTTTTAACCTCAGACATTAGTCGTAGGTAAATATTTGTTTACATTAGTAAAATAGGTTTGGGTGAAGTCAGTGTCGCTAGCGTTGTGAGGTAAAAAAGCGATATATAGGGGAGTTTGATGCTTTGTTAGCAAGAAGCCTGTTAATAAAGGTGTTAGCTAGATGAAACTTAAAGGAGTCTCTATGGCGCATCAGCACCATAGAGAATGATAGTTTTTGTGTGATCACTTATTCAGCACAAATTGATCAATTTGATTTTGTGCTAAGGCTTGATCCATGGTGCCTTTCAGTAATTTATACATCAAAATAGATGCATCAATTTCAGTCTTGCGATTAGTTAAACTTTCAATGTTTAACCCTAACGGGATATTTAGCTGAATCACCGCATCTAAAATTTGCAGTAGATTACTGTGGTTTATTTTAATCGACTCATATAATGGATCGGCTGCAGATAGAATACGCTCACTGGTTTCTTCTGGTACTGATACCCCTAACCAGTTGATAAATTCTAGGGTTTTGGCGCTGCCACAAGGTGAGAAAGTTAAGATAACTCGATTGGGTTTAATGTTGTTTAACTCACATTCTTGAGCATAGCTGGTTAGCATATCAATTGTCGCTTGGGCGTTATATACCGCTTGAGTAATGTAGTACTCGCAGCCTTGAGTCGACTTACCTAATAAACGAATGTGTTCATTCTTTTTGCTTAAGTGGCGCTCTGCAATGGCAACACCACCAAGATAGAAGTCCTGAGAGTGCGAAGCTAAGACCTTATAAGCATCATTAAGTGGTAATGAACTTTTTACCTGAGTAGAGGGGGAGCCCACCAAGACGAGATCTCTGACATTGTTTTGATACCAAGCGCGAGATAACCATTCATTAAACCCTCGCTCATCCAGCCCTGCAACACTCTTATAGGCTATAACAGGCTTACCTGACTTTTGGTTGATTAATTGTGCATAGGTGCCAGAGTCATGGGTGGCTTTGAATGGAAAAGGTCTAGGGGTGTCAGTACGACTGGTTTCATCTTGAATGTCATAAATGATCAAACCGTCAAAACTTATCTCATCAAGGCGAGCGAGTAACTTATCAGCAATAATGCTGACCGACTCAAAATCAGTATCGATTTTCGGTGGGGTAGTACCAATAAAGTATATTCCACGGTGATGATCTGACGATCGCTGTTTTAATGATTTTCTCATGTTTAGCCGTCTAGATGGATGTTATCTACATTGTGTCTTAAATCAGGGCGGTTGTTAAGGCTCAATAAGATAATTTTTAGATATAACTAAGGTCATCGTCATTTAGCGGCTAAATGATAAAAGCCTAATCGTTTTGTGTTGCCAAACACTGACTGATATTACTGTCGACTCTAATAGTAATTCAGTGTGTTGAATGGCGGCAGTTGGAATACACAGCAACATAATAATAGCGAATAGGATAAGGTTAATGTAACTTTTGGTGCATATAGAGTCCTTATTTGTTTTGGTTGCATAAATACTGTGTTAGCTATTTTATTAATTACTAAATTTTGGTTTTAAATCTTTCAACCATATAGCTGTAAGTGCTTGTGTAAATTTTCACTGTAAAAGCATTAGAAAATATAATGATAAAATTAGAAATTATATCTGTATTTTTAGCGGGGGTGAGCGCAATATTTGCTTCCTTTTTTATTTGTTAGTGCGTGTTATGTTAGAAGTTAAAGTGATCAGTGCCTTATGGCTAGTTGGTATCCTAGCTGAAGCGATGACAGGCGCGTTGGCCGCAGGTAAAAAACAAATGGATTTGTTTGGTGTCGTTATCATTGGCTGTGTTACTGCCATTGGTGGTGGCACATTACGAGACATGTTACTGGGAAATTATCCCATTATATGGATTGAAAACGTGCACTACTTGTTAGCCATCGCTACCGCATCTTTACTGACGGTGATGATAGCACCGTTAATGCGTTACCTTTCGCGCCTATTCTTGGCAATTGATGCTGTCGGGTTAGCGGTATTTTCTATTGTGGGTGCACAAAAAACCTTGATGCTTGGTTATGGTCCTGAAATTGCGATCGTTATGGGAGTTGTGACGGGTGTTTTTGGTGGCGTCATTCGAGATATTTTATGTAATCAGGTGCCGCTTATCTTTAAAAAAGAGCTCTATGCACTTGTTGCTCTCGCAACTGCTGCCTTGTATGTGGTGATGAAATTCAGCGGTGTTGTTGAATGGATAAGCTTATCAATTGCTGTGATGTTTGGCTTTAGTTTCAGAATGCTGGCGATTCGATATGAGTGGTCAATGCCCAAGTTTGATTACCAGACTCCTTCAGATAGTCTTCATTAACAAGAGCCGTTATTGACAAGAGCTGTCATTAACAAGAGCTGCCATCTATAAGGGCCGTCATTTGCACGAACTGTCATTTACAAGGCCTATTATTTACAAGAGCTGTCATTGACAATAGCTGCCATCAACGAGAACAGTCATTCGTCATCAGTGGGGTGTATTTCACCCCATTCTGGTTTTTCTATTTCTTTTCAAACTACATCTGTGTTTGTGATTAAGCCAACGTTGTCTTGGTTGAGTGCTAATCAAATACGGTTATTTGTAGGGTTCGCTCCTTCATATAAGATTCGCACTAATCCTTATTATCGATGACGATAGCATTAATCACTGGCGTTAGTGGTGAATTGAGCAAAGACAAAACCTACTGAGATATCAAACCTATGCCACATGCTTTTTCAAATCGTCGCCGTATCTTAAATTTAACCGCGGATAAAAAAGCCTTAAGATCTCAGTTTCGCTGGGAAACGATCAATGCTATTGCCTATAAATTAGGTGGCATTTTATTTGTTATTGGCAGTTTCTTCTTTTTTCCTAGCCGAGCTGAATACGCTTATATTGGTGGGTGGATTTTTCTCGCTGCATCGTTAACTTATTTAGTGGTTAATATTCACGATATGGCTGAGATCCGGCGTTATTGGAAAAGTCATACATCCCACCAAGTAGACGAGGTTGTTGAGTATTTTGCAGGGGCGACATACCTGTTTGGCACCTTATGTTTTGTATTTGGTCGGTTAGCGAGTTTTCCTCAAGTGGATTGGCCGTTAATCAGCACCTGGTTGTTTATTATTGGCAGCACGTTATTTGTTGTTGGCGCAGCGGCTAACGTATTTTTGATCGTCAAAGCAGACTCAGTGCAGTTACTTCAGTTGATGAACCTTACTTCGATTTGCTTCATCGTTGGTTCAGTTCTTTATGGCTTGGCTTCCGTGCCATATTTATGGGCTTTTGAGTCACCAAATGATCACTTACTTATTCTTAACTTTCTTGCTTGGCAGTACATGATTGGCAGCTTGTTATTCTTATTGGGTGGTGTATTTAACTACTGGCGAGCATATTTGTTGGTAGAAGGTGAAATAGCGAAAAAGCAGCTATAGTCATCATTGATATTTGGCTGATTTGCTTGTTAATTACTCGCTATTCATGACGGGTTTGATTAGAATTTATACATAATCTGTATAAGGAATAATACGATGAAAGTAAGCGATATCATGACCCCTAATCCTATTTGTATTAGTAATGAGGCCAGCCTGAAAGACGCTCACCAATTAATGCAAAGCCGTAATGTGCGTCATCTTCCTGTTATTTCTGAATCCGATGGCAAATTTGTTGGCATGTTGACCCATAAAAAAATGATTGCAACTGTGCTAAGTGTGCTCAATAAGTACGGCCAAGGAGCGTTAGATAGAAAAGAGCGCTATACCCCTATCGCCGATATTATGGATACCCAAGTCGATAAATTAGGATTAGATGAGCCGCTTCCTGTTGTCGTGCAATATTTTATCGACAATAAACTAGGTTGTTTACCTGTTTTAGACAGAGATAACAGAGTGTTAGGGATTGTCACATCATCTGATTTTATTAAACTCTGTCAGCGTTTATTAGTCACTCAGCAGTTATCATGAGCGTTGAAAACCTTTGCTAAACGCTGCTTAATCAACTTATGTGAACACATTAATTTTCAAGGATGGAACAACAATGAAACGTTATCAAATCATAGGGCTGGTTGGCTTGTTCTGCATGATGTCTGCTTGCAGTGACAATAAACAAAGTCAGGTTGAATCAAGCCAGCAAAAACTTGCCAATCCTGCCGCTGTATTTTGTGCAGAGCGGGGTAAGTATGATATTTCTTCTGGGCAATGTATGCTTGAAGACAATACCCAAGTGGATGCTTGGGATTTTTATAGAAAATATCATGCAGATCAATCTGTAGGGCTAGAAAATCCTGCCGCGGCCTATTGCATATCATCCCAAGGAGAATACGATATCAACACTAGCGAATGTAAGTTCGCTGATGGCCGTATTGTTAACGCTTGGGATTACTTTAAGCAGCAAAGCAGTAAATAAATAGCCGATGACAGTTTAATCATGGTGAGTATAAAGCCTATTTATATTCGCCAACTTTACTTGCTTATTGACTCGCCATGTTTTACATCATTTTTTGTTGATTTCTAAGCGCTTTATTTTGGCGGGTCATCTCCCTTCCTATATTGCTTTGTTTACCCTCTATAACGTTATTTATTTCAACTTCTTAAGTTAATTTTGACGAGTGTTTGTAGCCTCGTTATTAACACAGCTTTAGCCGCCTACACCTAGCCGGTTGTATTCATACTTTTGATGTATATTCACCATTGCTTATATTGACACGCCTTATAGTCATATGTACTAATAGGTCGTCGAGTAATGAAGCAGGTCTATTTTGTTGTCTTAATTAAGTAAATAAATTCATTGGCGATAATCATCAATTTTTAGGTGGGCAAGGTAATGTAATTTTGCTTTTTAACAGACGAGATTATTACAATCTAGGTTGGCGTCATAGGTAAACCCTGTTTTCTGTTTGTAGAACACGGTGTCGTTATTAAGCATTGATTTATGAGGATAAATAACCTTATGCGGTACTTGAGATAACACCACCTTTTAATATATTTAGATATATAAATGGGGAAACTATGAACTCACATACAAATAGAAAAACATATATAAGGGCATTGTTGGTTGCCGCAGCCTTTTGTGTCACCTCTGGGAATATACAGGCCGCTGAAACGTTTCAAACTTCCGAAGCCAGATTTCCAAATACTGAGCAAGGGTACTTCACCAGCCACTATGAATTGAACAACGATCCAAATACTTATCTTTACACCACTAGCTATACCGCAAGTTATATAAAAATGTCTGGAAACTCGCAAAACGTGGTGTCAGGTCGAGGTTGGCAAACAGGGCATCAATGGCGCAAAGTCAACTTTAGTATTGAAAATTACTATCCTGATAACAGCAGCCAAAAGTCAGTTTTTGCTTTGTATGGTTGGACTAAAAGCAATAACACCAATTACGACGGTATGGCCGAATATTACATTATTGATAAGCACAATGGTTGGTATCCCGAGCATCAAAATGATGATGGCAAAGACAATGGTGCACGTTGGTTAGGAACTAAAAATGTAGATGGTGCTAAGTACGACTACTATGTTTCAACACGCACCGATAAGCCTCACGCCTATGGGCCTGGGCTAACAACATTTAAACAATACTGGGCAATTCGTGACTATTACAATCAGCGTGATAACGGTGAGATTAATGTCGGTCAGCATTTTCAAATGTGGATAAACCCGCAAGAATATAAGCATGAAAAATACCCGTATATTGGTAATTGGGGTTATCAAATTTTTGCGATTGAGCTGATTGGTGGCGGAGGTTCTGTCAATTTAAATGCTTGGTCAAATAACTAGGCCCTGTACATTAACGGGTTTGATCGCACTCGTTAGGTTAATCTGAACCCTTTTTGTGTGGTGAGTGATACTCAGCATAATAAGCAATTGATAGGTAGATAAATCAAGCGTTGTGCAACAAAAAAGCCAAACAATGAGTTTGGCTTTTTTATTTTGCTTACTGTTAAATGGTGGCGAAGTTAGGTTAATTTAAATCGTCCCACAAGTCCGTCTAAATCATTTGCCATTGATTTTAGCTCATTGCTTGAGCTTTCAATGCTGGCTGAAGCTTGGGCGCTGCTTTGGCTGCTGTCACCAATGTTGACCACATGCTGATTAATTTCGTTAATCACCACAGATTGCTCTTCAGTCGCAGTGGCTATTTGGGTATTGAGATCTGAGATATGCTGAACATTACCTGCAATCTCTTCCAGCGCCTGATGCGTTCGCATTGACGCTTTAACGCCTAATTTGGCATGCTCACGTCCTTCGTGGACTGATGCTACGGCAGCTTTGGCGCCGTTTTGTAGCTCAGAAATCATAGCGTGAATTTCATCAGTTGACTCACTGGTGCGCTGGGCTAAGTTCCTCACTTCATCTGCAACAACGGCAAAACCACGGCCTTGTTCACCAGCGCGAGCAGCTTCAATAGCGGCGTTTAATGCTAGCAAGTTGGTTTGTTCTGAAATCCCACGAATCACATCTAACACGCTCGATATTGAGTCACTTTTTTCTGCTAAAGTGACAATATTTTCTGAGACGTTTTCCATATTAGACGCCATATCTGTGATGGTCGTGTTTGACTCTTCAACCACGGTTTGCGCCCGTTGCGCTTTTATGGTCGCATCATTAGTGGCTTGAGCTGCAATGGAGGCACTGTTTGCTATTTCTGCAATTGTGCTGCCCATTTCGTTAATGGCTACAGAAACTTGATGTGCTCCATCACTTTGGATATCCGCAGATTTTTTAGAATGTTGGGCATCGCTATAGACATGTTGAGAAGCGTCATTCACCTTGTTTGAGGTTGCAGCTAGCTCTTGAACGACAGAGTGCAATTTACTAATAAAGGCATTAAACCCTTGAGCTAAACGGCGCATTTCTTCATTGCCATTTTCGTTAATACGCTGAGTTAAATCACCTTCACCCTCGCCGAGCTCTTTAAAGGTATCAGCTAATTGATTTAGTGGACGCACTAAGCTGTTGCCAAGGTAAATACTGATCGCAATAAAGAGGACGGCAATGATAAAGAACGTAATTAAGATATTATTACGTGAAGTATCTAAGCCAGCGTATAGCTCCTCTTGAGGGACTTCAGCGATGACATACCAGCCTAAACTTGAGATATAACTTGAAGCAATGAGTTGCTCATCAGCCATTGCAAAAGCATAGTTGTTTTGGTTTAACAATTGACGACTGTTAATGCTCGGATATATATCAGCTAATGTTTTACCCGATTTATAATCGATACTGCGGTGAACTTTAATGACACCGTCGCCATCAACGAGGTAAACAAAACCCGTTTGTTCGATTTGAAAACTGTTGAGGTAATCAACCATTTCATCAAAAGATTTAGACACACCGCTTAGGCCTTGGCCATTTTCTTGCTGGTAATTGATGAAAATATCAGTTTGGCCAACACTGTCATGGTAAATACTCGTCGACTCGTTTTTGCCGCTTTCAGTGAAGCGAAAAAACCACTTATCATGGCCGGGATCCAGTACGCGTAAAAAGCCATTTTGATTCCAATATTTGTGACTGTTTTTATCGACAAATGAGGCATTACTAAAGCCGTTATCACTGGCTGTTTTTGCTAAGTAATCGATTAAGTACTGCTCACCTTCAACACTTTCACCTTGGTCTATCCAAAGTTGGATCATGCTGTTATTTGCGATAGCCCGAGTGACGACTTTCATCTGATTAATTTCGCCATCGATAGCATTACGAATACGCTGGACTAGGTTAGGCATATCCGACTGTTCTAATCGCTCTGATAATAAGGTTTTAGCGCTATTTTGGCCTACATAAGCAACGACGCTGGTGGATACAATGACAGCAAATAACATCGCAGTTATTAACTTATTCCGAATGGATAATGTAGATAAAAAGCTCATTAACATAACTCCTACACACCGATTAATTAGGTGTGTTGATACATCTAGGCTGCCTTTGGCTAACCTAATCAAGGGTGCTGACTATAACGGCATTTATACTAAAAACATGAGGAAGTTTCACAATTAAATATAATAATCTAACAATGTGCGGTGTTTTTGCGCGCTGATTGGTTGGACTTTGTTCAGTTGGTGGCCGTGATACGATTTTTTAACGGTTATTTTTTGTTGAATAAAAAGCCGTTTTGTACGTTTCGTGACAATCATTTTATTGGCAAAAATAATAATTTGAATAAGTGTAAGATGATTTAAACAAAGTCCGTTGAGCAGTAGCGGTTGAAAGAGTTAGTTGAAAGAGTCAGTTGAGCAGAGCCCGTTGAGCAGAGTCAGTTGAACAGAGTTCGTTGTACATAGTCCGTTGAATAGAGTCAGTTGAAAAGAGTCCGTTGAACAGAATAAAGCAGAAGGCGTTGGGCGAAGAAAGTCATCAAAGCCTTACGATAGTCAGATGTATATGTAAGGCTTTTAAAAAGTATCTACAGTCAAAATGTAAACCGCTAATTAATCGTTAATTAGCGGTATCAGATATGCCTAATGGTGAGCGTGTTCAGTTTTTTCGGCGCTCATTGGCATTAATTTCATGCCGCATTTAGGACAGCTATCACCTTCAACACCTGTAATACTGGCATTCATTGGGCAAGCATGAGTATGTTGCTTGGTCTTATGATCTTTGTGTGCATGTTTTGCTGAACAGCATTTGCAGTTAGCTTTATCAGCACACTTTTTACAGTTATCACAGTTGGTTTTACAGTTATCACAGTTGGTTTTACCGTTACAGTCTTTGCAGTTTTCGCACTTTTTACAGTTTTCGCATTTGGTTTTACCATCACAACCTTTGCAGTTTTCACACTTTTTACAGTTTTCGCATTTGGCTTTACCGTCACA
>NZ_JBFRJQ010000017.1:0-77577 GCF_041468985.1 Shewanella sp. 10N.286.52.A9
ACTGAACTACAGGGGAATCGATTAAAACTAAGATAAAATTGGCTCCCCAGACTGGACTCGAACCAGTGACATACGGATTAACAGTCCGCCGTTCTACCAACTGAACTACAGGGGAATCGCATTTTATCTTTATTTTCAACAAACTAAACTAAATTGGCTCCCCAGACTGGACTCGAACCAGTGACATACGGATTAACAGTCCGCCGTTCTACCAACTGAACTACAGGGGAATCGTTTTTAGCAATGTATTGCTGAGAACGGAGCGCATAGTAAAACGCCCTGATCAATGAGTCAACTCGAGATATAAAAAAAAGTGAAAAATTGATGTTAACTGCTCATCTAATACCCATCGTGGCTTATAAATGCCCATAATGGCTATTTTTTACTAATCAATTTGAAAAGTAACACTTTTACTTAGCGGCAATGAATCTTGTCATTTAACTCATCATCTCCACTTTAATGGGTTAATTCAAGTATCAACCACGGCAAAATAAGATTTTAACTGCTGTCAGTGCCGATTTTCGGTTGTCTTTTTGCTTTTTAGGATTGATTCAAGACGAGTATGTTATGTCGTTTAGCGATTTGGACTGCCACTAAGCTTGTTTTGAACTAAGCATCAAGCACTAAATATTGAGTTAATGAACAAACAATGCACGTTAATTAATGTACAGCTGATAACCTTTAGCGAACAGTACATAGAGTGGAAGGCGCATAGCAGCGAATGAAAAGCAGATAAAGATAAGGTTCAGGAGAACAGATCAAGTTATAAGAAATCTTTAGTCAATAAAGAGGCGGCAGAAATGATAAACCGACGTTATTACCTATATAGGTAGAAGGTTCACGTTAGCTATAAAAGCACTTCTTATAAAAGCACTTTCTATAAAAGCACTTCTTATAAAAGCAATTTGTATAAAACATTTTGTGTAGAGCGTTAAAGAAGGGCGCTAAAGAAGACCGCTAAAAAAGCACTATAGAAGAGCGCTTGCAAGCGAGTGCTAGAAGAGCATGCTGAGTATCGAGCATTTCAACGTGGATAATTCGCATTGGTTAATACTACAAGGTAATTAACAATAGCGCTTTGAGTAAAGTAGTGTTAGAGCATCATCCTATAGAGCGCCTTTCTATTGAGCTGCGGGAGTATTCAAAATACCGTCGTTTTTGACACTAAGCAGTAAACCTGTTCTGCAGCCTTTACTCAAAAGCATCAAAAAATGTGCTGTAAATGGCATTGTATTATTGAACCTAAACCATAGGTTTTCATCAAACCATTGTACTAGTCTTGTATGCGCTAAAATAGGGCACTAATTTAATCAACTTACAAATGTAATTTTATTTCATGTTGCTTTTCTTACGGTTTTATTAATTTCTGTTTACGTCGATAGCCCACGATTAATGGGTTTGAAGCACTTATCCACTAAATCTGTGGATAAGCCTGTGAGTTACTCCTTAAATATGCTCTGTAACCCTTATTTTTATTGAAACAGACTTAAATTTGGCTGATATTCAACAAGATTATTTTTTATATATTTTTCAGTATGTTGAAAAAAGCAATAACTATTTTTTAGCACTTGTTATTTAGGGATGGGTAAAGTATTCAGTTATTGCACCAGATTGTGTATTAAATTGCCTAATAAACGGGGTTTTTGGCGGTTTTACGTACAAATAACATAGTGTGTAACTGTTGTAGCATTATTTCATCTTTCTTTCTTTATATTGTAATAATCTCTTGATAAGGAAGTGGGGTGCTCTATCCGTTAGCGACTTGATTAAAGTTTATAAGGGGTGGAGATTTACGCATCTAACTCATCACTTTAGCTCATCACTTTAGCTCATCAATTGAATACACTTTGTTTTTTGTTTTGGGAAATTCAATCGAACGGTTAGCTAAATTTATCGGGTTCAGTATAAAATAGCATGACGTTATATAAAGGGTATTTGCTTTGACTGACACAGTATTCAACCTCGTTTCAGATTATTCACCAGCGGGTGATCAACCGACTGCGATTAAACAACTTGTTGATGGCTTAGAAGCGGGAGTGGCTAAACAAACGCTGCTTGGGGTGACGGGGTCTGGTAAAACCTTTACGGTTGCTAACTTAATTCAAACCTTAGGCCGCCCGACGATTATCATGGCGCCCAATAAAACCTTAGCTGCACAATTATATGGTGAAATGAAAGAGTTTTTCCCACATAACGCGGTTGAGTATTTCGTTTCATATTATGACTATTATCAGCCTGAAGCTTATGTGCCTGCTTCCAATACCTTTATCGAAAAAGATGCTTCCGTAAACGCCCATATTGAACAAATGCGTTTGTCTGCAACTAAGGCCTTGTTAGAGCGCAAAGATGTAGTATTGATTGCTTCAGTTTCTGCCATTTACGGTCTAGGTGATCCTGAACTTTATATGAAGATGTTATTGCATCTTCGTCAAGGCGACTTTATGGGGCAACGTGACATCATTACCCGCCTTGGTGAATTGCAATATACTCGCAACGACATAGATTTGCAGCGTGGTACTTTCCGTGTTCGTGGTGAAGTAATCGATATTTTCCCTGCAGAGTCAGAAAGAGATGCTGTCAGAGTTGAATTGTTTGATGACGAAATTGAACAGTTAAGTGAGTTTGACCCGTTAACAGGTCAAGTCACTCGAAGATTAGCGCGCACCACGGTATATCCTAAAAGCCATTATGTGACGCCAAGAGAAAAAATCATCGAAGCGACAGAGCATATTAAAGAAGAGTTAAGAGACCGACGTCAGGAATTATTGGATAACAATAAGCTGATTGAAGCGCAGCGTATCTCTGAGAGAGTACAATATGATATCGAGATGATGGTTGAGCTTGGGTATTGCTCAGGTATCGAAAATTACTCTCGCTATCTTTCTGGTAGAGCTGAGGGGGACGGGCCGCCAACCTTGCTTGATTACTTGCCTGCCAATGGGTTATTAATTATTGATGAGTCACATGTTACCGTACCGCAAATAGGAGCCATGTATAAAGGTGATCGTAGCCGTAAAACGACGCTTGTAGAATATGGTTTTCGTTTACCCTCTGCATTAGATAACAGACCATTAAAGTTTGAAGAATTTGAGCAATTAATGCCACAAACGGTATTTGTGTCGGCAACCCCAAGTGATTACGAACTTGACCAAAGCGACGGAGAAGTCGCAGAGCAAGTCGTACGACCTACAGGATTACTTGACCCTGAAATTGAAATTCGTCCAGTGGCGATACAAGTCGATGATTTATTATCTGAAATTCCTAAGCGGGTCGCTGCTAATGAAAGGGTGTTAATCACGACCCTGACAAAACGAATGTCTGAAGATTTAACCGAATACCTTGATGAGCATGGGGTTAAAGTGCGCTACTTGCACTCAGATATTGATACTGTAGAGCGGGTGGAAGTGATACGAGATTTACGACTCGGTCATTTTGATGTGCTGGTAGGGATTAACTTACTTCGTGAAGGTTTAGACATGCCAGAAGTCTCACTGGTGTGTATTTTAGATGCGGACAAAGAAGGGTTTTTACGCTCAGAACGTTCACTAATTCAAACCATTGGCCGCGCTGCACGAAACGTTAACGGCAAAGTTATCTTATATGCCGATACGGTGACTAAATCAATGGAAAAAGCGATAGGTGAAACTGAAAGGCGTCGTGAGAAACAGCACGCTCATAATGTAAAATTGGGGCAAACGCCAAAAGGTGTGACTAAAAAGATCACTGATGTGATGGATTTAGGCGATCCACATAGGGGTAACAGCAAACATAAATATACCGCATTTGGTAAAGTTGCAGAGTCTGAGCCTCAATACGATACCGCTACCAGTAAAGTACAAAGCGTTGCTGAGCTATCACAGCAAATCGACGAGCTTGAAAAACAAATGCATCAACATGCAAGGGATCTTGAATTTGAACAAGCAGCGGCGCTCAGAGATCAAGTTAAGCAGTTAAGAGAGCAAATCATCTTAAACAGTTAACAAGGTTTGATCACATCGCTTTAGTATGAAACAAGCTCAGCCTTTGCTGAGCTTGTTTGTTTTTGGCTTATGTAAACCGGGGCAAGACAAAAATAATTGATATTTAACTAAAAATTATTTTGATGAAAAACTCAACTCATCGAAACAATAACCCGCCGATTTGCCATTTTACGCATTCATTTTGTTAAAAATATCTAACTTTTGGTGTAAATAGTGACATGAAACAAGATTGTTCTGGTCATTTCTCAGCAAAAGCTCACCTTATAACGTAAAATATAAATACAATTTTCGAATGAAAATTTCTTCTAATTGAGGATCAATGAAAAAGAATAAAGATAAGTACAGTATAGATAATACCGATTACACAGTCGGTCAGGATAATATTCAAAAATGGGGCTTTGATGTCCACAACCCTGTTTTTGGGATCAGCGCTTCTCTCATCGGCATATTCATCATTGCCTTACTCGTTTTAGACCCTGCCACCTCCAAAGCCGTACTTGATGGGATTAAATGGAAAATCATCGGCGCATTTGACGGCTTGTTTATGTGGTCTGCCAACATTTTTGTTTTGTTCTGCTTGCTAATGATTATTTCTCCTTTTGGTAAAGTGCGTTTAGGAGGAGAAGAGGCGAAAACTGACTATTCAAGATTATCATGGGTGGCAATGTTATTTGCTGCCGGTATGGGAATTGGCTTGATGTTTTGGGCGGTTGCAGAGCCTGTTGCTTACTTCACAGGCTGGTATGAAACCCCGCTAGGCGTTGAAGCGAATACGCCTGAAGCAGCTAAATTAGCAATGGGCGCAACCATGTTCCATTGGGGACTGCATCCTTGGGCTATTTACGGTGTGGTGTCATTATCGCTAGCATTTTTTGCTTACAATAAAGGCTTACCTTTATCGATGAGATCGGTTTTCTATCCTATTTTAGGTGATAGAACCTGGGGCTGGCCTGGTCATATTGTGGATATTCTAGCTGTATTAGCCACTTTATTTGGGCTTGCCACTTCACTGGGCTTAGGTGCTCAACAAGCGGCAAGTGGTTTTCATCATATCTTTGGCATTGCTAACGGGTTAACGCTACAAATTACCATTATTTTTGCCGTCACCTTAGTAGCCGTTGTGTCGGTGATGAGGGGGATTGATGGTGGTGTTAAGGTCATTAGTAACATTAATATGTTAATGGCGTTAGCCTTATTGGTGTTTGTCGCGTTAGTGACGTTTGCAGTTTCAATGGGCACCATCCCGACAACAGTTATGGGTTATATCGAAAATATCATTCCCCTCAGTAATCCTATTGGACGAGAAGATGAAGCTTGGATGCACGGTTGGACTGTTTTCTACTGGGCTTGGTGGATATCTTGGTCCCCATTTGTGGGCATGTTTATCGCACGTATTTCCCGCGGTAGAACCATTCGTGAGTTTATGACTGCGGTGTTAATCGCTCCAACAGTTGTTACCATCATATGGATGTCAGTATTTGGCGGTGTGGGCATTGACCAAGTGGTCAATGGCGTAGGGGCATTAGGTGAAAAGGGCTTAACTGAAGTGCCATTAGCCATGTTCCAGGTATTTGATGAGTTGCCTATTGGTAACATCATTTCGCTATTAGCTGTGGTACTTGTTTTGGTGTTCTTTGTTACCTCTTC
The DNA here is from genome assembly GCF_041468985.1 of Shewanella sp. 10N.286.52.A9. Lineage (NCBI taxonomy): Bacteria > Pseudomonadati > Pseudomonadota > Gammaproteobacteria > Alteromonadales > Shewanellaceae > Shewanella > Shewanella sp. 10N.286.52.A9. The sequence goes on from NZ_JBFRJQ010000017.1 coordinate 5,628, forward strand.
AGACTCAGGTTCACTGGTTATTGATAGTATTACCTCGGGCGGTAAAGTTGATGCGCCAGCACCACAACGTGTTTTCTGGGCACTGGTTGAGGGGGCAATTGCTGCAGCACTTGTTTGGGTCGGCGGCACAGAAGCTATCGAAGCACTGCAAGCTGGCGCCATATCCACCGCATTACCTTTTACCATCATTTTACTAGTAATGTGTGTGAGTTTAATCATGGGGCTTAGAACCGAGAAACGCTAATTAAGGATTCGCTGTGCTAGCAATATTAATGTGTGCTAACGCCAGTAATGTTCGTTAACGCTAGTAATGTTCGCAAACGCTAATAATCCAAACAATAGAAAAAGCCGATGAGTGTGTTGCACTCATCGGCTTTTCATTTGTGGTTTGTGAATAACAGCTTAAACCCAATAAGGTTACTGGCTGAGCCAGTTAAACAAACAAAATTAGAGCCATAACTTTTTAATCGGTGTTTCGGGGCTGAAATGATGCCTAATTTGCGCTTGTAATAATTCAGCAGTAGCAATCGCATCGGTGAGTGCATCATGGGGTGGGTAAGTTGGTAAATTATAGCGTGTGCGGCTATTGGCTAAACGAATAGAGTGAGGTTTAGGTTTAATAATCCAATCAAGAAACTGCTTAGGTCTAGCTTGATAAATATCAGCTTCAATTTGCATCGTATCAATCACAGGAAACACTATGCCTTCGTTAATTAAACTGCGAAGCGCAGTATCAAAGAAGTCACGTTCAATACGGCGGTAATGCACTACCACAATCTTGCCTGCTAATTGATCTAATAGCTGTTCGAGTATTCTTAATAAATCTGGCGCACCTTTTAAATCTGAGTGGGTTATGCCGTGAATGATAATTGAATCTTCTTGTAGTTTATCTTCTGGATTAATAAACCAATGCTTAGCTTGTCGACATGCGATTCGGTTTAGGGTAAAGGGAACGAGTCCAATGCTAATAATGCTATTTTGCTGGGCATCTAATCCTGTTGTTTCAAAATCTAATGCCACGAACTCAATATCTTTTAACTGAGTCTCACCATGGTAGGTGTTAGCTTCGTAAAAGTGAGTTAAGCGGGCATCTTTGCTTTTTAAGGCTTTGTTTTGTAGAAAAACCTTCCAGTTAAGCACTTCTTGATTAGCAAAATTACGCATAATTACCCTTGCATGCTATTAGCGCTATAACGGAATTTCAAAAAGTTTTGCGCGCTACTTAACACCAAAAAAGCATCTTTTAAGTTACGGCGTTCAAAACCAGACATGTTTTCAGGCTCAATATTGTTATCTGGTTCTTGATCTGCCTCAATATCCAGTGCTTGATGACGAATACGCACAAGCGAGATAAGCTCCATTGCATGCTGCAAATCTTTACCTTTGGTTGGCGGTAAAATACCTGCTTCAATAATATCTTCTAATCGATCAAATGAATTTTGAGATTGTGAACCAATTGCTAACGCATGCACACGTATTAAATCAGCCAAGGGTGCTGTGCCACGGCGTTTTAAATTTATAGAGTTATTATGGCGTCCATCTTTTTCCATTACAAAATCTTTGAAAAACCCCAGTGGTGGGGTGCGATTAAGGGCATTTCTCGCTAAACATGCAAGAAAGCGGTTATTCTTTTTGGCTTTACGTAATATGAACGCATTGAGTTGCTCAGCCCATTTAGGGCGGCCATACACCCCGTATAAATCAAAAAATATCGAACAGTTAAGTAACGCTTGTGCATTAGGGTGTTCAATCCAATCAGTAAAGCATTCTTCCCACTCTGTTTGGGTTTTACGGTATTCAGGGTTAGTGGCCATAATATTGCCAGTACAATACGAATATCCGCATGACGCTAATCCATCACATACAAATGTGGCTAAGGATGTAAAGTATTCACCATGAAGCGCTTCTTGATAATCGTTATCTAGAATAATGGCGTTATCTTGGTCTGTTACGATTAACTGCTCGTCACGCGCCATAGAACCTAATGCAAGAAAACAATAGGGAATTGGCGGGGGGCCTAATTTTTCTTCTGCAAGTTCAAGTAACCTTTGTTTAAAGCTCCTGCCAATTTCAGACATAGCGCGACCCACCATGTGGGAGTTTGCATCCTCATTCACCATGCGAACAAAGCAATCTTTAATTTGGCTTGAAAGTACGATCAAATCATCAATACTGTTTTGCTGAAAAATACTGCTAACGATTAACAGGCTGTTTTGTGATTCATAGCGAATGATGTCAGTGACTTCAATTAAACCTATTGGTTGTTTATTCTTGAGGATAGGTAAGTGATGCACGTTATAACGAAGCATCATTAACATGGCTTCAAAAATATAAGCGTTGTGATCAAGTGAGATTAATTCTGTCGACATGATCTCATCGACTTGGGTGTTTACATCTAGACCTTGAGCGATAACCTTGGCACATAAGTCTCGTTCAGTGATGATACCCACAAAACTATTCCCGCCTTCACTTGGCAAGTTAGGATCATGGATCATGGCTGCTGATACATTCTCATCAGACATGATTTTAGCCACTTGCTGAATGCTGGTGGTTGTCGCAAACATGACGGGCTCACCACTGACTAATGTTTTAACTTTTGAGGTGGTTAACGAGTTTGCATCGTCGTTATTATCTTCAACTGCTTGCTGTAATCTAATACTGCCTTCAACTTCTACAAAGTCAGCAAAAACGTCATAACGTTCGCAAAATGCTTCAAACAATTTTTCAGGAATACAATACAGTAAGGTGTCTTTAATCGACTTAGCAGGGTAACGGACTTTATTATTGGTCAATAAGCCCATTTGACCGAATAAACCGCCTTGATCTAAACGATTGTATAACTCACCGTTGCGTCGATACACTTCTACAACGCCACTTCGGATCATAAATAAATCGTGTATTTTGTCTGCAAATTCAATGATCATACTATCAGCACGATAGTAAGAAATTTCAACGCTTTGCGAGACTTCTTCTAACGCCTGTTCAGGTAGCTGATCAAAAGGAGGATATTGGCGGATGAAGTTACGAATTTCTAATAGTTCGACTTCCATTATTCGCTCGATATTTTTAAGAATTGATTTTGTTAATACAGTATATGATATCAATGATATATATGCAGCTTAGCCCAGCCTAAATTAAAGGATTTGTTAAGGTTTAATTGATATTTTATTGACAAAGTGGGGCGAAGGTTTGATGTTAACTATCGCTATCATAATGTTTCTTCAAACAGTTAATACGGAGTGATGATGACCAATATTGCTAATACCCCTAAGCCGCCATATTACGCTGTGGTATTTTCATCAACACGTTCCGACGTTGATGAAGGTTACAGTGAAGTTGCGACCCAAATGGTAGCGTTAGCAGCGCAACAACCTGGCTTTTTAGGAATAGAGTCAGCAAGAGAAAATATAGGTATAACGGTGTCTTATTGGAGTGATATTAATGCGATTAAACAATGGAAAGCCAATTCAGAACACATGTTAGCCCAGCAGCATGGACGAACCAAATGGTATAGTGATTTTAAAGTTCGTATCGCGAAAGTAGAACGGGATTATGGCACGTTATAGTGCGACAAGCCTTACATTGTTAAACGGAATATTGTTTGGCAAAGGTAAGTCCAAGTAGCGCAGTTACAGGCGGCTGAAACATTCTTTTATTACATGACGGACAATGCATGGTTAACCCTTATAAATCTAACGCCCGGCTCTGCAGCTGACGAAAATGGCGCTGCTTTGCGCAATCAAAGGAAGTGACGCTTTTGGCAGTCCGACAACAGCCGCTTGTTAGGCGCGGCCATACAATCAAACCCTGTTTTTAAAGAAACTTACCAACGTTTAGTCGCAGCCGGAAAACCAAAGAAAGTAGCTATTATTGCCTGTATTAGAAAGATGGTCGTGACGCTTAATTCAATGCTAAGAGATGGTGTGATGTGGGAAGCGCCAAAAGCTTGAAATTAGCTATTGACGCCATAGTCTCTTGTTATGTTTCATTATTGCACACCAAAAGCTCAGATACTTGCTCTTTATTAGGCTGGAATGGCGCACAAATAATTTTAATTAAATCCACTTTTTCTTTTTCACTTAGATCAATCCAAACCTCAGTTTCTTTGATTCGCTTTTTGATATTTTCGAAGCCAAACCATTCAGAATCTAAGCCTCTAATACTTGCCCAATGTTCTGCCTGTTCGGGTTCATTTTGCTCTTTTAGAGTTTTGATAATATTATCGAATATCTGGTTTGAAAGGTTAGCTAAAATTTCACTATAAGGAATAGGCCCATCTTTAGGTTCTTCACTGAATTTAGCTTCTACAATTGCTCTATGTAAGGCCATAAGATCAGAGTCTTTGTTGATTTCCATATTGCCAATATCTCCGATAGTCTGATTGAAACATAACGCCCATTTAAGGGGCTGATAATAGTTTGCTAAAATGTGTAGCGCAGCGAAACCGAGCAAACTGTTAGCAGTCCCGCTTTAAATTCTTGTTATGTGTTGGATGACAACTTGCTGTAAATCATTTGTTTTTTAGCTTCAGATTTACAACTATCAAATTGCTCAAATAAACCAAACCAAAAAAGCCGCTCATTCATTGTCATGCCACCGATGTTTCCGATTGCACTTGTGTTGAAATTTGACCACAACTTATAAAGGTGATTATGAGTTTCTTCACTCTCTATCCAAGAGTGACCAAAAAACCTTTCTATGGTCGATTTAAGCTGAACCACATTTGCACCATTAATTCTCCAATATTTCAATACGCGCAATAACTTAGCAACATCAGGATCGCTATCGTATTTTTGGACTTCGTTGACAAATTCATCGTAATTCATAGAAACACATAACGCCCCTCTAATAAATGAACCATGTGCTGGCGGGCGATTTGCTCAGCAAATGGCATGACAGCCATGATGAATCTTAATTCAGAGGCTTGTTATGTTTCTTCAAAATCAGGGTAAGCACATAAAACAATTGATATATTTAAATCTGCTGTCGATTTCATTAGTTTTGGCTCAAGAAAAATATTCATGTTAATACTTCCGCTACTAAACCAACCAACGAAATACTCTATTACGCCCCCAGATTTGCGTATTTCATCAAAAAATTCTCGGTTAACAGCGAGCTTTTTATTTTGCTGTTCAATGAATTCTTCAAACTGAATATCTTCAGCATCAATTCTTCTGTTGTCACAAAGATCTAAACTCCAATAAGTGTCCCCATAAACACCTTCTAAAACCCGACCTTTAGGCGTGACTCTGATGTCTCCAACGTCATGAGAAGAAGTAGGTTCAAGGTCAAGACGATTGGTAATCACTTGTGCCTTTATATTTGGATGCGATATTTTTAACGCTACGCAAAATTCATACTGTGGCAACCATTCCCCCTAGAAACATAACAGCGTATTATATAGCTGCTCGATAATCTTCTGGCTAAAATCAAATTTAGCAGTAACCTTACCAAGTCAACCGACTGTTTAATAATGATAAAAATAAAAAATTAAGACTGATATTATCAATATTAAGCCCGTATAAAGTGAGCGCAATAATAATGTAGAGGTCTCTTCAACCTTTTATCAATCATCGTAAATTCAATAAGTTATCAGGAAAGTAGATGTTTATCGAGCATAAAATATCGTTTCTTTGCTCACTTTGCTCACTTTGCTCACTTTGCTCACTTTGCTCACTTTGCTCACTGCTCTCTATTTTAGTTATTGGATGTCCACAACTCTTGCCAATTTACTTTGAGTTAGGATGAGGGGCGGCTAGCATTTCGATAAATCATTTAGTTAATTTGATAATAAAATACTTCCTTTTTTTAAATTCACTTCACTTCATTTCACTTATTGAATTGTAATCCTCTGCCTGTTGCAGGTGACAGGGCGATTGTCACTACCTTTCTCACATCGATGCATACCAGCTGCCTTGTATGTAGGTATATCTATGACACCTCGTGGGCTCATACCTGCTAGTGAATGTTAAATATTCACACTCACTCATCATTTAATGCCAAAGCTGTATGACAACAGTTTTAACAGCATTTTTTATATCATTTTTTCAATTGCTTAAGCCATGCTGTTTACGCCTTCTTGTTGATATTTTTTATCTATTACCATCGCTCAATCTTATCTATTGTTTATTAAATGATAAATTATTTAATGTTAATTGTTGACAATAATGGCTAATTGATAGATTGTGTAATCCAACAGTGTTTGCTGCTTTTTTGAACTTTCTTGCTGGTTTTTGATGCAAAAAATGCTGTTGCTAACTCAGGATTATGTGCAATCAAGCAGCGGCACTAAACAATATCTGTGTGCCAAATGGGACGTTATGCAATTAGAAACTGATATTTATAGCAGGATTTTAGCTGATATTGCGCAGGGCGAATTAGTCAGTGGCGATAGATTGATTACGACCTTGTTAGCTAAACGCTATGACTCTAGCGTTAATCCCGTCCGTGAGGCGCTAAAGCTGTTAGAGGGGGAAGGGTTTGTAACCTTTAAAAAAAATAGCGGTGCTAGGGTCGCTAATTTTGCTTATTCAAGCATGAGGGATGTTTTTGAAATTTTGCAATTGTTAGAGCCATATTTTTTGTCTTGGTATGTCACTAACGCAAGCCAAGAAAGTTTAGACAAGTTAGCAAGAATACATCAAAAAATGACGTTATTACCTAAGCATGAAGCGAGTCAACTTAGGCAACTTGATACAGAGTTTCATTGGGAAATGTATCGCCATCACTATAACCAAAGTGCCTTAGTGTTGTGGAAAAACAAGAAGTTAATGTTACAGGCTTTATTGGGTAATTTGGCAGTAAAACCAAGTCGATACGAGGCTATTTTACGTGAGCACAGCCATTTACTGTATTTGATAAACGCAAAAGATGAAGAGTCTGCGGTTAGAACGTTAACAAAACACGTTAAAAGTGGCGGTGATTACTGGCAAAGCAATGTTGCACTTGAAAGCTGAAAAGTGAAACGGCTTAGGTTTAATTATGTATAGGGAATGACAGATGATCATAACGGATATTAATACCTTTAATTTCTGGTTGGGCTTTAGAAATGTTTGCCTGGTTAAAGTTGAAACCGACTCCGGCGTTTATGGTTGGGGAGAATCTGGTCTTTCTGGTCGTGAGCTTGCGGTTACTGGTGCAATTGAGCACTTCAAACAGTTTTTAATTGGTCAATCTGCGTTAAATATTTCTCATATTTGGCAAGAGCTTTACCGAAGTCAGTATTTTGAAGGGGGTCGTGTGCTTGCCGCTGCGATTTCGGCCATCGATATAGCGTTACATGACATTGCAGGAAAGCATTTTAATGTGCCTGTTTATCAACTATTAGGGGGTAAACAGCGAAAACAGATCCCGCTATTTGTCACTTCTACGTTAGCTTTTAATGCCGACTTTGTTGATGATGTAAAAAGACTAAAACAACAGGGTTGGCAAGCTATTAGAGCCACCACAGGCGAACATGGTTGTGTAGAACAATCAAGCTTGTTTGATGCACGAAAATCAATTGCAATCGCCGCTGAGTGGCTAACTAAAACTCGAGAGAGTATTGGCCAAGAGGTTGTTTTAGGTATTGATTATCACCATAGGTTAACGGTTGCTGAGACCGTATCTTTTTGCCAGAAAATGCCTGTAGGTACCTTAGATTTTATTGAGGAGCCTATTCGCGATCAGTCCTTAACGAGTTATCAAAATCTGCGCTCAATGACGGACGTTCCATTTGCTATTGGAGAGGAGTTTTCCAGTAAATGGGATTTTGCTCCTTATGTAGATACTGCGCTAACCAATTTTGCCCGAATTGATATCTGTAATGCTGGTGGCTTTACCGAGGCTATGAAAGTGGCCGCGATGTGTGAAACCAAATATATCGACATGATGCCACACAATCCATTGAGTCCGATTTGTACCGCAGCTTCGATTCATTATTGTGCTGCAATAAGTAATTTAAGCTGGCTGGAGTTACCGCCTTATGATGGTGATTTATCTGAATATGACGCCATTTTTACTCATCGGCCTCGAGTCTCTCACAATGCATATCCCGTTTCTGACCTGCCTGGTTTAGGCATTGATGTTGATGAGGCCTCATTACCGAAGCAGGCTTTCAAGTTCTGGGAGCCGCCAAGATTACATAAACCGGATGGCTCTTACACCAACTGGTAACAGGCAACATAACGAATTAAGTCAATCTAGCCAACAGCATCGTGCATGACTCATCTTAGAGGCTTGTATGAAGCTGTTATTAACAATGCTAACGCTTTCATGGATAGAAAATGAAACAAGAACAAGTTACACCTCATCAGCCTAAACAAAAGTTTGCTGTACTGGCGCTGATATTTTGTAGTGTGGTTATTAATTACATGGATCGAACCAACATTTCGGTTGCAGCGCAAGCAATTTCTGCTGATCTCGACATCAGTAAATTAGAAATGGGGATGATATTTTCTGCATTTGCATGGACGTATTCCATTATGCAAATTCCCGGCGGCATGGTGGTCGATGCAATCAAGATCCGTGTTTTGTATCCCTTTATATTAGTGGCATGGTCGTTAGCAACCATAGTGCAGGGGATGGTCAGTTCATTAGCGGCATTAATCGGTTGTCGAATGGCAATTGGTTTTTTCGAAGCGCCTTCATATCCTGCTAATAATAAAATCGTGACGCAATGGTTTAAAGAACAAGAAAGGGCGAGCGCCATTGCTGTGTATACCTCAGGTCAATTCATTGGTTTGGCATTTTTAATGCCTGTGCTGGCGGTTATTCAAGAGTATTTTGGTTGGCGTGGTTTGTTTTATGTTTCAGGTGCCATCGGCATTATTTGGGCTGGAATATGGTATTGGCTTTATAAAGATCCTGATGAGGCTGTCTCTGCTGAGACAGAAAAGACGCTGTCAGATAAGCCATTATCAAAGCAATCTCAAAAGCCTGTTCAACAAGCTGTAATCAACTGGTCAAATCTAAAAGTCGCCTTTACCAGTCGCAAGTTATGGGGCATTTACATAGGTCAGTTTTGTTTAGGCGGGACTTTGATTTTCTTTTTAACTTGGTTTCCTACCTATCTGGCTGAATATCGTGGATTAAGCGATATCAATACCGGATTTCTTGCCGCTATTCCATTTTTGTGTGCTTTTGCCGGTGTTTTGGTATCTGGCTTTGTTTCTGATTGGTTGGTGCGAAAAGGCATTTCAAATGAAGTCGCCCGAAAAGCACCGATTATTATAGGGTTGCTGCTTTCTAGTTGTGTGATTTTCGCAAATTATGTCGATAGTACGGCTTGGATGACATTCTTCCTGTCAGTGACATTTTTTGGAAATGGGTTAGCGTCTATCAATTGGGTGTTTGTTTCATTACTCGCGCCTAAACATATGGTTGGTTTAGTGGGAGGGTGTTTTAATTTCATTGGTGGATTATCTGCCGTGATCGTCCCCATAGCCATTGGATACCTAGCACAAGATGGCGACTTTAAACCTGCATTAATATTAATCGCAGCCTTGGGTATGTGTGGTTTGTGCTCGTACTTGTTCTTGGTCGGTAAAGTCGAGCAGATAACTGTGCCATCTGACATGGAGCTTGATTCAACGGCTGAACTAGTTGAAGCGTTAATCATTGAGGGCAAATCAAAATGAGTTTGCTCTTTTTTGGTGAAATGATGCTGCGATTAACGCCTTCAATCGCACAACAGCAACTGGTGTGTGCAGAACAACTATCTGTAGATTTTGCCGGTGCTGAATCGAATGTGGCCAGTTCATTGGCATTAATGGGCCATGAATGTCATTTTGTTACTAAGCTGCCAAGTAATGCACTGGGCGATCATGGCATTGCAAGCCTTAAAAAATACGGGATTCAGACTGAATATATCCGTCGAGGTGGTCAACGTATTGGCAGTTATTTTATTGAAATGGGCATGTCTATAAGGCCATCTAAAGTGGTTTATGACCGCGCTTATTCCGCTTTTTCGCAAATCTCTAATGACGAGTTTGATTGGCCAAGTATTTTGTCAGGTAAGCGTTGGTTGCATGTTAGTGGTATTTCTCCAGCATTATCGACCCAATGCGCAGCAGAAACGATTAAAGCGGTCAAAATTGCCAAGTCTCTAGGGGTAAAAGTCAGTTTTGATCTTAACTATCGACGTTCGCTTTGGGATGACAGCCAAAAGGCACGTGATTATTTCAGCGAAATCCTAAACTATTCCAATCTAGCCTTTGGAAATGCTGGCGTTATAAGTGACGTGTTTGATTATCAGACGCCAGATATCTCTGAAAATGAACTCGCCCACGTTATTTCTCAGCATTCTCTTGAACGATTGGACAAAACTAGCCAACGCAGCTGGTATCAAGCTAATGATTTGGCTGAATTTTTACGGGCTAAATTTGATGTTGATTTTGCAATGACTGAGCGAGTGCATCATAGCGCTAATCAAAATACATTAACTGGTTTTTATATTACTTCGACAACATGCAGCTTTTCAGCACCGGTTACCGTAGAAATTAAAGACCGTTTAGGCACAGGTGATGCTTTTGCAGCTGGGGTATTGCACGGGTTAGAACGTGGTTGGCATGGGCAGCAAATTGCGCAATTTGCCAATGCTGCATTTGCTCTAGCCCATACGGGAATTGGCGATCAAAATTGGTCAAATGAAGCTGAGATTCAATACATTGCGGATGGTAATTTATCTGGCCACATTATTCGATGAACAAGGTTATCAGTTCAGTCATTTAGGATAAAAAAAGACAAAGGGAGACGACATGAGACACGAGGTGGTTGAGCAATTAATCAGTCATAAATTGATTGTCATTATTAGAGTAAAAGACCCCAGTGACATTGAAGGCATTGTTCAATGCATGTCTGATGCTGGCGTACTGGCGGTAGAAGTCACCAGCAATACTCCAGGTTATGAAATGGCTATAACTCAGCTCAGGCAGCAATTCCCACACATGTTAATTGGTGCAGGAACGGTGACCGATCATCGAATTGCAAAACGGGCAATTAAAGCAGGTGCTCAGTTTTTGGTAACGCCTAATACTAACGAGGCGATTGTGCGACATGCCCACGCGTTGGATGTGCCTGTGGTCATGGGCGCAATGACCCCGACAGATATCGTCGATGCCTCTCAATTTAACGCTGACATTATTAAGTTATTTCCCGCAGGACCTATGGGAGCAAACTATTTACAAGCATTAGCTCAAGGTCCTTTTCTTGATAGCTACTTTTTTCCCGTTGGTGGTATTGATGCCTCCAATATCGACGCTTGGTTTGACAGTGGAGCGTCAGGTGTTGGTATCGGCGGGAGTTTGGCGCAACCCGTTTACAGTCCGCAACAAGCCGAACAATTGACCAGAAATGTCAGTGAAATAGTCGCAAAAATTAATGCAAAAGAATTAACAAGGAAGGCAAGCTAATGACAATTAAACCTAGCTCAAGGCACAAACGTTTTTATTCATCTTTACTGATATCCAGTTTATTACTTGCTTGCAGTGATGGTGTTAATGATAACGGCAATAATCAAATCACCGAAAAAGACATGGCAGCAGGGGGTGAAACTGAGGCTGTAAACAGTATCGAACAGCAAAAAGCGCAGGCAACAGTTTTATTGTCGCCGTTAACAGGTTACGAAGATTTAAGTAAACCGGGAATACTAAATCAGTTTGATTTTGAAAATTCTCGTGGTGAGATTAAAAAAATTGATGGTAAAGAGCAATTAGTTGTTCATCTTGATTCAAAGCAGCACCATAGCGCTAGCTTTAGTGTTAAACCTGATAAAAGATTTAATTGGCAATCGAATGAGCCAATTGGTTTTGCTGTCTCATTGGCTAACCCGAAGTCAACCTCAGTCTTTATTCATGTCAAAGTAAAAGACAGTGCTGGCTTAAGTCATAATCGAAATATTGTGTTACCAGCTAAAAGCCAAGATAACTACTTTATGTCGTTATCTGGTGAAGACTTGTCAATTGAAACAGGCATTAGAAGTAATCCTAATCCTTGGTTAACGGATTATACGCCTATTATTTGGCGTTATGGTGTGAAAAATATTGACCTTAAAAATGTCGCTGAAATTGAGTTTAGTGTCCATGGTGTGCCAGAAGACAAGCAAATCTTGTTGAGCAATTTACAATTGATTAAAGCGACAAAACTTAATGACCAATATTTAGAGAATTTAGTGGATGAATTTGGCCAAAGCACCAAGATTGATTTTATCAATAAAGTGAATTCTACAGATGAATTAATTGCCATTTCAGCAAAAGAGCAAGCGAGTTTACGTAAGACCGTACCAGAGGGACGCTCAACTTTTAATGGTTGGAAGGCTGGACCTAAGCTTGATGCAACAGGATATTTTAGAGTTGAGAAGTATCAAGGAAAATGGAGCCTTGTTGATCCTGAAGGTTATTTATTTTTCTCAAACGGTATTGCCAATATACGCATGGCAAATACTTCTACCATCACAGGGTATGATTTTAATACCACACATATTGCCCCAAGAGCTGAAGGCGATTTCACGCCTGAGGATTCTATTGGATTAAATAGGGCGCCTGAATCTGCTTGGGATACAAGGTATGTCAGTTCTGAGTTAAGAGCCAAGATGTTCAGTTGGCTGCCTAAATATGGCGAGCCGTTATCTGAACATTTTGGTTATCGTCGTGAAGTGCATACTGGTGCAGTAGAAAAGGGCGAAACCTTTAGTTTTTATCAAGCAAATCTTGCGCGTAAATATCAATCTAACGACGCTGATGTATTTATGCCTAAATGGCGAGATACCACAGTCGATCGCATGCTTAGCTGGGGCTTTACGTCATTTGGTAATTGGGTTGATCCCAGCTTTTACCAACTTAATCGAATTCCATACTTTGCTAATGGTTGGATTATCGGCGACTTTAAAACGGTCAGTAGTGGTAATGATTATTGGAGCCCACTGCCTGACCCTTTTGATCCCGAATTTGTAAAACGGGCTCATTTCACTGCTAAACAAATTGCCGCTGAAGTTCAAAATAATCCTTGGTGTGTTGGTATATTTATCGATAACGAGAAAAGCTGGGGACAAATGGGCAGCATAGAGTCTCAATATGGCCTTGTTATCAACACGTTAGGTATAGACGCAAGCGATAGCCCAACTAAAGCTGAGTTCGTTAAGGTATTACAGACAAAATATACCAACATAGGCGAATTAAATCGCCAATGGGGAACAGATTTTCCGACATGGAAGCGAGTTAAAACCGGTATAGAGATTACTGATTTTAAAGATGAAGTGGTAACGGATTTATCGTTATTACTTGAGCATTATACCAGCGAGTATTTTGCGGTGGTGAGCGATGCAGTTGCGCAATACTTACCAAATCATTTGTACTTAGGTGCTCGCTTTGCCAGTTGGGGGATGACACCCGAAGTGCGATCGGCCGCGGCTAAACATGTCGATGTAATGAGTTACAACTATTACAAAGAATCGGTGAATGACTCCTTCTGGTCATTTCTTGAAGGCATTGATATGCCAAGTATCATAGGTGAGTTCCATAATGGTTCAATGGATTCTGGTTTACTAAACCCTGGACTTATTCATGCTTCTTCACAAGCCGACCGAGGCGCTAAATATCAAGAATACGTTAACAGCGTACTAGATAATCCGTATTTAGTTGGCTCGCATTGGTTCCAATATATTGATTCTCCTTTGACAGGTCGTGCATACGATGGTGAAAACTATAACGTTGGGTTCGTGAGTGTGACAGATATTCCTTATCAGCCATTAGTTGATGCAGCAAAAGCCGTCAATCAGCAAATTTATACGAGGCGTTTTGGTGATGTTCAGGTTAAATAAAATGATGTCTCGGCCAATTTGCAACACTATTTCTGCCGCTAGTTATGACCATGACTATAACAGTGTTTATAACAGTAGTGATTACAGTAGTGATTATAGTAGTGATTACAGTATCTATGGCAATACGTGCAGTAACATAACTCGCCGTTTCGGGGCACAGGTGTTGGCGCTGTTAGTGATGTATTGCACTTTGGCTGTGAGTCATCATAGCCAAGCTGCGCCGGTGCTGAATTTACCAGAGCAAGAAAAACCAAGCTTACGTAATATTCGATATGAGATCTTCGACGATAGAGCGTATGAAGTGTTAAACACATCTGCGCCACTTCATACGTTAGCCTCAGGGTTTCAGTGGGCAGAAGGGCCTGTTTGGTCTTCTGCTGGCCAGTATTTGCTGTTTTCAGATATCCCTGCAGGCAAAGTGTTTCAATTTCATTCTGAGCACGGGCTTAATGAGTATTTACCTGTAAGCGGCTTTTCTAATGGGCTGGTGATTAACACATCTGATAGTGAGGCTGAGCAATTAATATTGCTACAGTCTCGCTCTCGTCAGGTTGCAGTGATGCAGGCGCCACTTGATAAACCTAAGGCTAATTATCAGCGATTGGTTAGTCAGTTCAACGGTAAGCGCTTAAATAGCCCTAATGATGGTGTGTTAAGCCAAGATGGTAGTTTATTGTTTACTGATCCGCCTTATGGACTAGCGCAGCAGCTTAACGATCCTGAAAAGGAATTGGCATTTCAAGGGGTGTATCGGCTATCTAAGCAACATGAATTAAGCTTAATTGATGACAGTTTACGCTATCCCAATGGGATTGCGTTGGCTGCATCCGTGCCGTCGAGCGACAATACCTATACCTTGTACGTTGCAGCTTCAAATCCACAAAAGCCTGCCTGGTATCAATATACCTTGAATACTGATTGGCAAGTGATACAGCGTCAGGTATTTCATCAATTACCGCCAGTGAAAGACGAAGGACGCGGTTTACCCGATGGATTAAAAGTCCTGCCTTCTGGAGATGTTCTCGCCACAGGCCCAGATGGACTATGGCTATTTGCTCATTCGGGTAAGTTACTAGCCAAAGTACATTTACCCAGTATTGCTGCCAACCTTGCCTTTAACGATGACTACTCCACGGTGTTTGTTACTGCACATCAACATCTTTATTCGCTCGATTTGGTCAAACAACCGCAATAGCACTTGTGGTTGATATTACCTTGGTTCATTAAAAGGATGATAAAAATGAAAAGGAAGTTTTATCTTACTAATACGCAAGCATTTCAAGCATCTGTTATTCGTACAGCAGATCACTGTGCGGCAAATTCAAGCACTTTACCTGTTACTTTTAGTCAATCTAAAACAAAATTGAGTTCACTATTGCTAGGCGTTTTGGTTGCGTTAACAGCTTGCCATTCGCAGGAGGCAAGTATCGATAAAGCAAGTAAGGGGCAAATAGTTAATACGCAAAACCATCAAACTGATGATGTGTTTGCTGACGAAATAGTCCTTAAACACTTGGTTGATTTTAATAATGATGAGCAGCTCAGTTGGCTCAAACTTACTGATACGCAAACCGCAGTTGTTCACAATTCCAGTAATAATAGCCAAAGTTTAAAAGTGGATTTTCCGCAAACAGCTAATATTCCCAAGTTAACCATCAAACCTGATTCACCTTGGAATGTTGCTGAGTTTCCTCGTGCAAACTTAGCATTGAATGTCACGAATACCAGTGATGAATCTATTCAGCTTTATGTGGACATTACAAACCCTCTTGGACAGTACCAAAGTCGCTCAATCAGTCTAGTTGCTGGATATAATGGCACGATTTATTTTCCACTGAGTGGAATTGAGGCGCAAACCGATACCGGTGTATGGGGTGACGTAAGACCTTGGAATACCAATGACGATATGATGGTGTGGCGTTCATGGCGTGAAAAAGGCGCCTTATTTACTGAACTGTCGTCATTATCATTTTTTACTATTGGCAATTTACGCGCTAAGTCGGTGATAATTGATGACATTCGTATCCGTCAAAACCCGCCTGTAAAGACAGATAACCCCTTTGACTATCTCGTTGGCTTAATTGATCGCTTCGGCCAAAATAATAAACAACCCACGGCGCTACATATCAATTCAGAAACGCAATTAAAAGCGCTGGCAGATAACGAGCTCAGTCAGTTACAAGCGTCTAGTGGCATGCCTAACCGTTCACAATACGGTGGGTATACCCAAGGACCTAAATTAAACGCGACTGGGTATTTTCGAACTGAAAAAGTCGATGGTAAGTGGTGGATGGTCGATCCAGAGGGCAATCTGTTTTTCTCCCATGGGCCAGCTAATGTACGAATGGCCAACATGAGTACGTTAACAGGGATTGATTATGATGAACCTCAGATAAGGGTAAGAACCAGTGATGAAATTACACCTGAAGATTCGATGGGGATTGTGGATGTTGCTAAAGAGGTGAAAGAAAAACGCTACGTTATTTCATCATTAAGACATGACATGTTCACTTGGTTACCCGACTATGATGCGCCACTAGCTAAACATTACAGTTATCGCAGAACAACTCATAAAGGGCCAATACCTTATGGCGAAACATACAGCTTTTACCGCGCTAATTTAGAGCGTAGATATAATGAAATGGATGTTGCTTCCTATCCTGCGGTATTTAAGCCATCAAACTATCTAGAAGAAAATCAGCATCTGGAACAAAAAACACAACATTCTTCGCAAGCTAAATACTTACAAGCTTGGCAGGATGTCACTGCAAAACGTATGCATGATTGGGGCTTTACTTCATTTGGCAACTGGGTTGACCCTGCTTTTTATCAATCCAATCAGGTTCCTTACTTTGCCAATGGCTGGATAATTGGTGATTTTAAGACCCTGTCAGGTAAAACTAATCATTGGGGCTTAATGCCAGATCCGTTCGATCCCGTGTTCGCCGAGCGAGCAAAAATTACCATTGATGCCATTGCAAAGGATATTCAATCTTCACCTTGGTGCGCCGGTATTTTTATTGATAATGAGAAAAGCTGGGGTGAGAGAGAAGGCTCAGTTGAAGCGCGTTATGGTGTGATTCTCGATGCACTTTCAAAACCCGCTAGCCAAAGCCCAGCTAAAAAAGCCTTTGTTAAGGTGCTGCAAGAGCAATATGGCGCTATCGATAACATTAATGCAGCGTGGGGGGCGCAATATACTCAGTGGAGCGATCTAAACCTTGGACTCGAGTTTGCAGATCATACTCCTGAGTTAATTGCCGATTTATCACTGCTGTTAGAAAAACTTGGCGAGCAATATTTTAACGTTGTTCACAACACGCTAGAGAAGGTATTGCCGAATCATTTATATATGGGGGCAAGAATGGCAAACTGGGGGATGCCTGATGAAATCATTAAAGCATCGCTTAAATACTCAGATGTACTCAGCTTCAATATTTATGAAGAAGGGTTACAAACTGATTATTGGCAGTTTTTAGAAAAAGTGGATTTACCTGTTGTAGTAGGAGAATTCCATATTGGCACAGCAACCGACTCAGGTATGTATAGCCCAGGTATTGTCCATGCTGCGAATCAAGTCGATCGAGCGCGTATGTATAAAGCTTATATGAAAAGTGTGCTAGAAAAACCGTATATGGTTGGCGCACATTGGTTTCAATACATTGATGAACCCATTACTGGCAGGGCGTTTGATGGCGAAAATGCCAACATAGGTTTTGTAACGGTCACTGACGTACCTTATCCTGAAATGATTCAAGCTGTTAAACAAGTCACCTCTACCATGTACCAACAGCGATATGGTCAATAGTGATTAGCCCTATATAAATCCAGCTTTAGGCTGGATTTATTTTTGTTCATCTTTCATTGATTGCGTGTTTTTAGTTACTGTAACATCATGAAATATACATGATATTAATGGATTATCTGAATGAACAAGGCTGTTAAGGATACAAAACAACAGAGTAATAAGGCGACTTGCAACGTCTTAAATACTGATACCAAAGCGCATTGCAAAACTTATGCAATAGCTGATATGGACATTCCCCAACAAAACCTCCAATCAAATCTCCAACAAACGCCTCAACTACGTACCCAAGATATTGATTCTCAGTCGGGAGCAACAGCGCCAGTTTCATCAGAACAGCATGGAGTTAAAAGCCGTGTGCGGACCCAAGTTCCTTTATTGAGTTTGGCATTGGTCAGTTTTGCTACTTTTATTGGCTGGATAATTTATCAAGCCAATACTGGTGGCAATAACATATTTTTTGATTTAGTGAGAGTCGTTCCTTACGGCGATAAAGTTGGCCACATGATGCTGTTTGGCACGCTGACATCACTGGCCTTGATTGCATCTCGAGCGGCATATTTTAACTTTTTTGAACGTAAAATTTATTACGCCATTGTCGCAATCAGTAGCTTAGTGTTTATTGAAGAAGTCAGTCAGGGTTTTATCGCGACACGTACCTTTGATATCGGCGATTTAACGGCTGATGCAGTAGGCATCACTTTATTTAGTATGATCACCATTAAATGGATTAACCGCAACCGATAGTTGAGCAGGAAAATGACATAGGACTCATCAAGATTTAATAAGTAAAGTTTTCAATCAGAAAAGCTATCCTTTGTTTGACTGATTGACAGTATCGCCACAAGTATAATAGGTTTTATATAAGTGACTTATGATAATGTGTTAAATATGGACTAGACTAAGGCGCAAGTATCAAGCTGTGTCTTGCTACCGCCGAATGGCTAGCTTTTCAATTTCATTAGGTTGCACTCGTTAATAAGTTGCACGAGTTTTATTTTTCCTTTCTAGATACAAGAACTTTCATAAGGATTTTGAATGGTCTTCTTTATCGTTTCTTCATTGTGTTCACTACAGCCCATGGGCTTAAAGCTGTGGCTCACTATTCAGTTGTACATTCAAATTTCAACGACATTACTCGCTAACTCAACGACAATTTACAAAGGTGATTTATGACTGTTTGTTTTGATGAAATTCAACGCTTAAAGCAAAGTATTCAAGCATCAGTCATTGGACAAGAACATGTTGTCGATGCGCTCATATTATCCTTATTAACGAATGGTAATGTGTTGCTAGAAGGCTTACCTGGCACGGCTAAAACTCGTTCAATCAAAGCGCTTTCAAATGCGTTAGAAGTGAGCTTAGGGCGTGTGCAATTTACACCCGACTTATTGCCATCTGATGTGACAGGGACTGAGATTTATCAAGAGGTTGAAGGTAAATCCACGCTGACTTTTCAACCTGGGCCAGTATTTAACAACTTACTATTGGCTGATGAAATAAATCGTTCCCCAGCTAAAGTGCAAGCGGCACTGCTTGAGGCAATGGAAGAAAGGCAAATCACTGTGGCAGGTAAAACCCATGTGCTACCTAAACTGTTTATGGTGCTTGCGACTCAAAACCCAATTGAGCAAGAAGGAACTTATCCTTTGCCTGAAGCGCAAATGGATCGCTTTATGATGAAAGTCTTGTTGGATTATCCTGATGCTGAGACTGAAGTAAAGATTATTGAGTTAGTACGTGCTGAAGAAGCCTTATCAGTGGACAAACCGGCACCGATAGATCCTACTCATATCTTTAATGCACGAGATATTATTCATCAAATTCATATGAGTGATGCAATAACCGCTTATATAGTTGCTATTGTGATGGCCACTCGTCAACCTTCTCGTTATCCAGATTCTCCCTTGGCTCAATGGTTATCCGTCGGTTCAAGTCCTAGAGCCAGTATTGCATTAGATAAATGTGCTCGTGCCTCGGCATGGCTTGCTGGTAAAACCTTTGTGGATCCTGACGATGTTCGCTCCATAGTACATAGTGTATTGCGTCATCGTTTGGTACTTAGCTACGATGCGATTGCTGATGGGGTAACGCCTGATCAGGTTATCGATGAAATATTACGTCAAGTGATAGCGGCCTAGTCGAGCTTTATGATGGATAAATCTGACAGTGATATTTATGTTTCTATTGAGCAACTTAGAAAGCTGCAATACCAAGCTGTAGGGGTTAACTTTTCTCCACGCCAAGCAGTGAACAGTGTCTTAAATGGCCGCTATTCATCTAAGTTACGTGGTCGTGGATTAAATTTTGAAGAACTCCGGCATTATCGTCCAGGTGATGATATCCGCTGCATGGATTGGAAAGTCACTAAACGCACGGGTAAACCCCATATCAAAGTCTATACCGAAGAGCGAGAACGCAACGTATATTTGATTGTCGATCAACGTGCTGCGATGTTTTTTGGAAGTAAAGGCAAAATGAAATCAGTAATTTGTGCCGAGTTAGCAGCACTGATTGGTTGGCGCATTGTTGGGGCTGGCGATCGAATTGGCGCGTTGGTATTTAATGATGATTCTGCGTCGGTTATTCCTGCCAAAAGAGGCGGTCAGCATCTTGCGCAAATCTTCAAATCGATAGTAAAACAAAATCATCAATTAGGTGCGAGCAACAATAGCACTCATGCAAGTGACAGCCTGAATCAAAGCTGGCATAAAACTGCACAAGTTTGTGGTCACGACTCGTTAATTATTTATATTGGTGATGGTAATGGTTGGAACGATAAAACAACGCATTTAATGAAGAATATTAGACGTCATAATGAAGTGATTGCCTGCAACATTATTGATGCGTTAGAGCAAAAATTACCGAGTATGGCGCAAATGGTCGTCAGTGATGGAAAACTTCAAATTCAATTTGATGCTTTAGGCAAAACTCAGCAGCAATATCAACAACAAATAGAGTCAAAATTGACTTTATATGCGCAAACCGCCCGTAAATATCGCGTACCCTTATTGACCATTAATACCATTGACCCTGTTAGCACGCAGTTGATCAATGCGTTTCGCCGAGGTGGTGAATGACGCAATTTGGTGATACCTGGGGCAGTAGTATTGTAAAAGACTTAATTGAAACAGATGCGCCCAATGCCATTAGCTGGTGGCCACAAACTATTGGCTGGCAGGTTGTTGCACTAATCGGCCTTACGCTTGTTTGTCGTAGACTGTATTTTGCTTGGCGTTTATACCAGCATAATCAGTATCGTCGTGATGCGATAGCATGGTTAAACTTATTACCTCCCTTTGAACAATTATCTGCTCAACCTATCTATCGTCAATTACCGAATCTTGTTCGTAAAACCGCTTTAGGCGGTTATAAGCGCACCGAAATTGCAACATTATCTGCTGATGAATGGACACAGTGGTTGAGTAAGCAGTGTCCTCAAGCCAAGTTTGAAGATATCGGCTTTACATTACATGAGTTAGCTTATGATTCTGCTTTAGAAGTGAATACTGCACAGATGACGAAGTTAATTAACCAGATACGAATTTGGATAGAACAACATCGAGGTGAGTATGATTGAGTTTGCTTACCCACTATGTTTTGTTTTGCTGCTTGCCCCAGTCATTATGTATTTTATTGCGCCTGCTTATAAAGAAAAGCGCAGCTCTATTCAAGTGCCGTACTTCGAACAGTTAGTTGATATTACAGGTGAGAAACCGCAAAAAGGGGCGGTAATACTGTCAAGAAAGCATATTCAAAAATTGCTGTTAATACTTGCTTGGCTATGCATTGTTGTCGCGATGGCCAAACCTGAAGTTATCGGTACACCCGTCACCCAGCAAAAGTCGGCTAGAGACTTAATGATTGCAGTAGATCTATCTGGTTCTATGGCGGTAGAAGATTTTGTATTGCCAGAAAATCAGTCTAACAAGGTTGATAGATTAACGGCAGTAAAACAGGTTTTACGTAAGTTTGTCAGTCAGCGCGACAGTGACAGGTTAGGGTTGATTCTTTTTGGCGATGCGCCATACCTTCAAGCGCCATTTACCAATGATTTAGATACATGGTTAACACTGTTGAATGACACGCAAGTTGGGATGGCTGGACAAAGTACCGCTTTTGGAGATGCCATTGGGTTATCCATTAGCGTGTTTAACAGCCATGAGACACAAAATAGAGTGCTTATTGTGCTTACCGACGGAAATGATACCGCTTCGAAAGTCCCCCCTATTGAAGCTGCAAAGGTTGCTGCGGCCTCTAACATCAAAATTTACACCATTGCCATTGGCGATCCTATCGCTGTTGGTGAAGAAAAAGTTGATATAGCTGTACTAGAAAACATTGCCTCAATAACAGGCGGGCAAAGTTATCAAGCTATTGATACACAAGCGCTTGAAAATGTTTATGAAGCGATTAATGACTTAGAACCAGAATTATTCGAGTCGCAAACCTTTAGGCCAAAAACCAGTATTCATTATATTCCCATTGCACTGTTTTTAGGTTTGTATCTAGTGTCGTTGTTAATCGTCACCTTGCGTTTCCCTAATGTGAAAAAAGGGGTTAACTAATGGAGCAATGGTTAATCCAATTACAGCACTTTCATTTACTCCGACCTTGGTGGCTATTAGCCTTATTACCGCTGGCATATATTGTTTATCGTTTAAAGTACCGTCAGGATAATTTAGTGAATTGGCATGAGCATATGTCAGCTAAAATTTTACAGACATTGACAGTCAATGGGGATAATCAACGGGTTATTTCACCTTTAAATTTGACCATAGTTTTAGGCATTATCAGTGTATTGGTTTTAGTGGGGCCAACATGGAAACAGCAACCAAGCCCATTTACAGAAGATAAGTCAGCGCTGATTATTGCGTTAGATTTATCTGAGACGATGGAGCAAACGGATGTATTACCTACACGCTTAACACGTGCGAAACAGAAAGTAATTGAGTTATTGGCTATTCGCGGTGATGCCAACACAGCACTGATTGCTTACACTGGCTCGGCACATACAGTAATGCCGATAACTAATGACAGCAAGATGATAAAGCAGTTTTTAGATTCACTGAGTTTTAAGATAATGCCTAATTCAGGGAAGCAACCACAGACTGTTTTACCGATTGCCAACGGATTACTTGAAACAACTCAAACCCCTGGAACCATTTTATTCATTACCGATGGCACCAGTGATAATGCATTTAGCGCTTTTGACACCTATTTTTCTAAGGCACAACATCAGTTAGTGGTTTGGGCGATAGGGCGTGATAATGCAAGCTCGCTTGAATCTGGCTCAACCATTATTCCAATGCAGCAAGAGCGATTAGAAACCCTTACAGATAAGGCTGGTGGACGGATAGTTATACTGACTGACGATAAACAAGATATCGAAAAGGTAAATGGCTATATAAATAACAATCTCGTTATTAGTGAAGATGAAAGCCGGCCTTGGTTAGATGCTGGTTATTGGTTGGTGTATATCATTGCAGCACTATATTTACTCTGGTTTAGACGAGGGTGGACACTGCAATGGTAAATTCGTCGATCAAATTTATCGTAAATGAACTCACCATGGTGATTGTGAGTTCGTTGTCGAAAGTATCTGCATGGTATACAAAGTGGCGCACTCGAATAATGGTTTTTATTATCATTATTGGCGCTTTATTCGCTATTTTAAAACCTCAATCTTTTGCTGATTTATGGCTAACTCGAGATCAACAAGGAATGTTGCTGTTTAATATGGGGTATTACCAGCAAGCGAGTAATCATTTTAGTCTTGTACGCTGGCAAGCATTCAGTTTGTATGGCGCAGAAGAATTTGATCAATCAGCTATTTTATATGACCAGTTTGAAGATGAAATAGATCAAATTGCTCGTGCCAATGCATTAGCGCACGCAAGGCGATATGTAGCAGCTAAAAATACCTATCAACAAGTATTACAAACTGCACCAAATAATGAGCAAGCGAAGCATAATTTAGCCCTTGTTCAAGGCATTATTGATGAAGTGAATCGCATAGCTGAAAGCCAGCAGGGTGAAGCAGGAGACTCGCCACAAGAGCTAGGTGACGATCCGCAAACTGGTGATGGTGCTAAGAAAAAAGAAATGGTGTTAAAGGTAGCTGAGCATTATGACGCAAGTCAGTTGTTGCTTGACCCTAAGTTAAATGAAATGTGGTTGAGACAAGTTCAAAAAGATCCTGCGCGGTTCCTAGCTAATAAATTTCAAATGCAAACTACCCCAACATCGCTAAACTCGCGACCGTTAACCACCAATGAGGAGAGTCAATGATGTCTTTTCTCTGCGATGTTTTTACAAGGCGGATATTGCCTTTTAAACTCTTAGTTTTGCAAGTTTTAGTCCTTTTTAGCTTGAGCGTGGCTAAACTTAGCCAAGCTGTTGAATCTGCAGACTCAAGTATCACACTTGAGTCCTTGATAGATAAGAACCAACTAAGCATCGAGATTCGTGTTCAAAGTAAAGCGCCTTTTGTCGTTAAACAACCTATTATTGTTCAAGTTGAAGTGTCCAGCGATCGCTGGTTTTCAAAAGGTGTTCAGGTAACGCCTCCTGCTTATAAAGATATTGTCTTTTTACCTACTTCGAGTTCATCGATTACTGGAACAAAAAAGATTAATGGACAAACATGGACATACATTATTCGAGAAATAATCTTATATCCCATGCAAGAGGGCGTTTATGAGCTGCCAGCTTTTGATGTATTTGCATCGGTTAATACAGAATATGGCATTGTTGAAGGCGTATTTAAAACTGACGACTTTCAAATTGAAGCAAGTATGCCAAAAGTGGTTACAGAACTGGATACAGGTGTAGGTTTTACAACTGAGATTGAAGATAACTTAATTGTTTCACCTTCTGTCACACTGTCTGTAAAGCATGATATCGGTAATGAAGTACTCGATATAACAGACGTAGCGAGAACGTTTAATGTCGGGGATGCAGTTACCCAAACGGTTTCTATCACTGCAAAAGGTGTCCCAGCAATGATGTTACCAGTATTAGCACAAACACAATTGAGTGGGTTAAGTGTTTACCAGCAACCCAGTAAACTCAGTGATCAATCTAATCGAGGTGAATTAACTGGCATAACGTCGCAAACGACGAGTTATATATTTGAACAAGCGGGTGAGTTTACTACGCCTAAGCAAGTTTTGTATTGGTATAACTTACAACAAAATGAGGTAACAGAACTCACTGTGCCTTCAGTAACTTGGGTCGTCAAAGGTGGCGCTATAAGCGCGAGCAGTGATGGCACAGCTTCATCATTTAAAGCGTGGTTGAGTAAATATAGTTTAGTGATTGTCAGCCTATTCATTCTGATTTACGTGCTAACGCGACTTGCCCCGTATCGCACTAATCTTAAGGCGTTATATTTATCTTTATCTCAGTATGAAATTAAGCAATTACAAGTAAGCTTACGACAGGAATATGAGCAAGGAAATTACGCTAAAGTGTGTCAATTGTTGTACCGCTATATTGAATATCAAGATGCGCAATTATCAAAAATTGGTTCAGCAGTTTCATTGTTAAATCATCATCACTCAAATGAAAGAGGCCTAGATAATAGTCATTTAAATAATGACATTATTCTGAGTCTCAAACAGTTTTACAAATCTGACAGTGAAAAATATTCACTGCTAGAGCGGTTATTAACTCAAACATACTCAATAGATACTGCTGCACCGCTAACAGATGAACAGTTTAATACCTTATTACAGTTGACGGTATTGCTAAAATATAACCAGAGTAAGGGAAGTGGCGATATTTCTGCTAGTGCAATAAAATTAAATTAATCACAATAGCAGTAGCGGGTTATCTGATTATTTAAAGTTATAGGTAAGTGCTCGGGGCAAGTAAGGTAAGTGGCGCTTGTTTTTATACGCGTTTTTTAATGAGGTATCCATTCTGTAATCAATATTTTTGAACCAAAAGTCAAGCTACACTTTTTCACTTATTCTGAATGTTAAGTATCTCTATCATTGTCAGTGCTATTAAAAGTTGTGAATATCAATCCATACGAACAGTCTTTGGCCTAAATAACCGACTAACTGCAACGCTCAACTGATTCATTAACTGTGATATATTGAGTTTTTAGGCTGTCTCATCTCACCGACAATGATGCATTATCTTCAGTCATGATTGGCGTGATTAATTGGCCTGATTGGTGAGTTTGATTGGTGAGTTTGATTGGTGAGTTTGATTGGTGAGTTTGATTGGTGTTAGTGAAACACTTACTTTTAATTGATGCTTATTGTCGTTTAGTTTTGACAGTACAGTATGAAACATGATGTTAACTGAGAATGTATGTCTAGCGTTTTACGATTTATTGTGGTTATTTTTGCAGCATTGGCAGTGACGTTTTTAGTGTTTTTTGTCATTGCAGCGCTAATTGAATTCCATATTCCAGAGCAAACGGCCCAACTCGTTCTTGATTCAAATGCTGATTCTTATGCTGATTTTTATGTTAATTCTTTAGCGAACAGTTCAGCTGCACAGTTTTTAATGATATTGTAAGGCCGTTATATGTTTAGACAACACCATTATCGAGCTTGGGTTTACCTGTTGGTAAGTTCTATTTTTATCGCTCAACCCCTCGTAAATTATGCTCATGCGGATGATATCGTGCCTTTTACCTCTGATGGTTGTAGTGTTTTCCCCGATGGCACTTTGGCCGACAATCAATTATGGCTTGCATGTTGTACTGCACATGATTTTGATTATTGGCAGGGCGGTACGGCCAAGGAACGCCTTGAATCAGATCAACGCTTAAAGCAATGCGTCGCTAACCTTGGCCAACCGCATATAGCTAGCCTTATGCTTGCAGGTGTGAGAGTTGGTGGCAGTCCATATTTTCCAACTACCTATCGTTGGGGTTACGGCTGGCCTTACCCAAGAGATTATCAAGCCCTGTCAAAACAAGAGAAACAACAAATTCAACGAGTCCTAAAAAATCAGAAATAAGTAAAATATTCGCTATAGCAGTAACTCAGTGCTAGGTTAACTAACAGTATATTAACGTTCAGAGTCGTTACGTTAGTAAGTTAACCCTTTTTCAAGCAAAATAAGGACATATTATGCTGAAAACATTGATTAGTAGTGCAGTGATAACGCTAATGCTTACAGGCTGCTCGACTGCTGATAAGCAAGTGCAAGTCAGCCCACAAATATCCCCACCAGCGCAAAGTGTTTTTAAAACTTATACTGCTGAGGACTTTTATAAAACCACCAGTGTATTCGGCTCTTCTATCAACCATGATGGCACTGCAGTACTGGTAAGTAATGATAAAACAGGGATATTTAATGCTTACAAAGTGCCTGTTGACGGTTCTGAAATCACTCAATTAACATTTTCCACAGAAGAGTCAGTATTTGTAAAATCTTGGTTTCCCAATGACAATCGTTTTTTGTTTAGTGCCGATAAAGGAGGGGATGAGTTAGATCATTTGTTTGTACAAGATGTCGAAGGGAATCAAATTGATCTCACTCCAGGTGAGGGCCTCAAAGCCGTGATGTTATCCTGGCATGAAAATGATGAGTCTTTCTTTGCGTTGACCAATGAACGTGATGCTAAATACTTTGATATTTATCAATACAACACTGACGACTACAGCCGTAACTTAGTGTACAAAAACGATTTAGGTTATACCGTTGAAACCATGAGTCCAAATGGCCGATTCATTGTATTGAGTAAAGACCATTCAAACAGTAATACTGACCTGTATCTCGTTGATTTACGCTTGAAGATGGCCAAACCTCGTTTAATTACCGAGCACCAAGGTAACGTTTCTTATTCCGCTTACACCTTTACTAAAGATAACGAGCAACTATTATATTCAACTAACGAATTTGGTGAGTTTAAGCAAGCGTGGGCATATGACATTGCAACGGGTTCTCATAAAGTTAATTACAAAGCGGATTGGGATGTTAGTTTTAGTTATTTCTCAAAAGATGGTCGATATCAAGTTACTGGGATTAATGCTGACGCACAAACGCAATTAACCATCACTGATCTTGTCGAGCAAAAAGAGCTGTCCTTACCTAAGCTTCCAAGCGGCGATTTACGTGGCGTTAACTTTTCACAGGATTCTAAATCAATGGTGTTCTATATCAATTCTGATACTTCACCATCCAATTTATACAGCCATACCATTGGTTCTTCATCTGTAAAACGTCTGACCAATTCTGGTAATCCAGCTATTTTGGAGCAAAACCTAGTGACTGGTGAGGTGGTAAGGTTTAAAAGCTTTGATGGACTTGAGATACCAGCAATTTTATATAAGCCCAAACAAGCTGAGTTTAAAAAGGTACCTGCGTTAATCTATATTCATGGCGGGCCCGGCGGTCAATCTCGCAAGGGCTACTCTGCAACCGTTCAGCATTTGGTTAATAATGGTTACGCCATTATCAAAATTAATAACCGTGGCTCAAGTGGTTATGGTAAAACCTTTTTTCATTTAGATGATAAACGACACGGTGAAGATGATTTACAAGATGTGGTTTTCAACAAAAAATACTTACAAACCTTAAATTGGGTCGATGCTGACAAAATTGGCGTTATGGGAGGGAGCTATGGTGGCTACCTTACTATGGCGGCAATGGCGTTTACCGATGAGTTTAAAGTAGGTATTAATATTTTCGGCGTGACTAATTGGGTAAGAACCTTAGAGAGTATTCCGCCTTACTGGGAAGCATTTAGAAAAAGTCTTTATGATGAATTAGGCGATCCTGCCACTGATAAAGAACGCTTACATAATATTTCACCCGTGTTCTTTGGTCATCAAGTCAAAAGCCCTGTTTTAGTGGTTCAGGGGGCAAATGATCCAAGAGTGTTGAAGATTGAGAGTGATGAAATGGTTGAATCTATTCGAGCTGGCGGTACACACGTTGATTACTTAGTATTCGATGATGAAGGCCATGGTTTTAGTAAGAAAGACAACCGTATTAGTGCATCAAATAAATATTTAGTCTTTTTACAGCAGTATTTATAGCCTATTGTTGCAAGTGATTAGAAAGCCATTTGATTATCAAATGGCTTTTTTATTAGTTGTTATACAAGGTACTTTTTAATAAATTAAAGCTAAAATCATTATTAAGTCACTCACACTTATAGAGTAAGGATGTCAATTGAACACGGAGATCATTCATTCTGAAGCCCCAGATATTGTCGAACAACTGGTTGATGGGGTAAGAGCGTTTAACATAATGAATATGGGAAGTGAGCTATCAAAGCCATTAACTATCGTAATGCGAGATGGAAATGACAAGATCATTGCTGGTATTGCAGGTAGAACGATATATCAAAAATTTTTAATCAATGTGTTATGGGTAGATGAGACTTTGCGCAGCGAGGGATTAGGCCATAAATTAATGATACTGGCAGAAAAAGCTGCTATTGAACGTGGTTGCCTAGCTGCTCAAGTAGATACCTTAGCATTTCAAGCGGCAGGGTTTTACCAACGACATGGATTTGAAGTCATTGGTTCTGCACCAGCATTTGGTAAAAGTCCTGCACAATATTTTCTTTTTAAGCATTACGGCTAACTACTCAGCGTTAAAGGTATCAAGTAAGCATTGATACTTGTCGATAAAATACTGATTTTTCGTTTAGGTAAGCCAATAATCGGTCCGTAAATTATTGATTAAACACGGCCTAAGTAAAAATCAGTATTGAGCGAGTTAATAATCGCCTTTTTTACGAGAGCGAGATGCTGTCTGTACTGAATTGATCATTTTCCCTAAGGCTTTATCTTTAGCGCGTTTTTGCGCTAATGTTGCCCCGTTTAATGCTTGTTCTCGCATTAGTTTTTGGTAACTAATAAGTCGTCTTTCAGTTAACTCACCTGAAGCAAGCGCGGCTTGAATTGCACAGCCTGGCTCCGCTTGATGTTGGCAATCTGAAAAACGACACTGCGATGCAAGTTGTGTTATTTCACTGAATGTTTCACTAACGCCTTGCTCACACGCACCTAGCTGTAATTCACGCATCCCCGGAGTATCGAGTATTAATCCACCACTTTGATCACCTCGAGACATCCATTTAAGTGCTCTTGATGTGGTTGTATGACGACCTTTACTGTCATCTTCTCGTATTGCGCTAGTGAGCTGAGTTGAACTTCCCAATAATCCGTTGACTAAGGTTGATTTCCCTACGCCAGAAGATCCTAACAAAGCGATAGTCTGTCCTTGCTTACAATAATCGAGTAGCGGTAATATTTCGGTTTCATCAAGAGCATTGACTGAATGCACCATCATTAAAGGATTCAATGATTGAACTAACAGAGTTTTATCTGCCACATCGTTACACTGATCTGCTTTAGTTAATATAACAATAGGCGTGACTTGTGACTCATTGGCCAGCGATAAATATCGTTCAATTCGACTTAGATTAAAGTCATTATTTAATGAGCAGACAATGAACAAACTGTCGACATTAGCTGAAATAAGCTGCGACTCAACCTTACTTCCAGGCGCTTTTCGTTGAAATACTGATTTGCGTTCAAGTAATCGAACAAACTTATGCTGTTGATCACATAACACCCAGTCTCCAACACACAATCTATCAGTGACACTGGCTTGATGTGCCGTTTGCGACATTGCCCATTGACCGCTTGGGGTGAGTACGATCACGCCACTACGGTGTTGTTCAATAACTCGGCCAATAATTAGCCTATCATCTGCGCTGTCATCGCTAATTAATTCCATCTCTTCCAGCGATAATTGTTGTTGAAAAAAAGGCTGCCAACCGAGTTGTATTAATGAAGGGGATTCACTCATTTAATGTCCTAATAAGGCGTCTTATGTGGTGTAACGTTAAGTATAGTCATCAGCTTAATTTTGCTTATTACGTGAGTCATTACTCGCGATAAATAGCATGTTATCAGATTACGAATTAACGACTTGTGACTATGGTAGCTAATTTAACAAGCGATACAGGGCGAGCAGCAAATATACTACACGTTATCAGTACGACGGCTTAATTTGTAGCCTAATTGAAGCCTGAAAATGTCAAACTGACGAGTTGATGGTATTTTGCTCAGCAGTGTTAATTAATTGCACTACAATAGCACAAGTGTGATTTGACATGTCATAACCCCACCCAGGATAAAAAACTGAACATGCTTTGTTTTTAGGCAATAAATTCACGCTTAGTATCTTTTAAAACATATCCTTCTAAGCAAAATCTAAGTTTATAAAAGCTTTAATTACAATATCTTATCTTTATGCTTTGAGCATGGGATATTTTATCGTTGTAATGCTATGATTTTGAAAAAATGATTAATTCTGCTTTAACAAATTGAATAAAAATGACTCGAAATAGATATTGCAAATGCAAACATCATATGTTTACATAGTGGTTAATTTAACAAGTTTCACAAATCTGTAAACAAAATCGTGAGTAATAACAGATTGCAACTGTGGAATGATTATTAGCTAGTATTTCCTTAATTTATTCAGATGATTAAGGTTGAATTAAAAGGACGTCCTTCAATGAAGTCTATCGTTGCCAAGCCACTATTGGTCAAATCGATGTTTAAAAAAACTGCATTAGTACTTTGTATATCTCAAAGCTTGATGGCTTGCCAAAATAAAGAAGCTAATGCAGAGGTTGAGTCTGTTGTAAATAGCGCAACAGTAGAACAAGAAACATCTACTCAAATTTTGCCTTTCTCTGATCCAACCAATTCAGGTGGTTGGGTGCTTAATACTGAAATCAGTGATGAATTTGATGGCACTGAAATTGACCAAGAAAAGTGGTTTGTCCAAGGGGCAAACGGTGATTACTACATTTGGAAAGGTCGAGCACCGTCTCAGTTTGCTCCTCATAATGTGATTGTTGAAGACGGCTTTTTAAAATTACGTAGTCAGTGGGAACCTGATTTTGAGTTTGCTAATGAAAACTACGCTGACGGCAAAGTCGATGCGAAATATGGTTCATTGGCTAATGGCGATCCTATGCCAATAACAACCGCTGCCATTGTCAGTAATAAACGCTTTTTAAATGGCTACATGGAAATACGTTCCAAAGCGGTTAACGCTTCAATGACCAGTGCGTTCTGGGCCATTGGTTATCAGTCTGAGTTAGATATTTATGAACAAATCGGTAATCCGAAAATCATTGGCGATATCAAACCTGATCAATCTAAGTCAACTGTTCATGATTGGAGCCCACCAGCAAAACGTCCAACTCGTGTATTCCATCACAAGGAAAATTTACCATATCGCGTTGCTGACGAGTTTCATATTTACGCAGCAGAGTGGGGCGAAGATTACTTAAACTTATATCTTGATGGAAAATTACTGCAACGCTTTACTCAAAAAGAGCTAGGCGATCGTTGGGTGCTTAATAACCCGCTTGAAATTTGGTTGGATTCTGAAATTTTTGCTTGGTTAGGGATGCCTAATAAAGAAGAGCTTCCAGCTGATTTTGAAGTTGACTATATGCGAGTATGGCAAAAGCCTAACCCAGAACTTCTAGACCGTGCATTCTTCGGATTTGAAGGGCCTATACTGTTCCAAGAAAACAAACGTCCGCTTAAATTGGTACCTGAAAATTCTGAAAATAATCAATATCAAAAGTTTTGGGATATTGATGCTAACTCAGCAAACTATGCAACCATCACTAAAGAACAGCGAATCACTGGTTTACGCAGCCTTAAAATTGCCGCAGACAAAGATGCTACAGATGAGCTAATCAAGGTTAGTTCGCCTGAAAAAGCAGTGAGATTAGACAAAGGTGATTATCGTTTCTCAATGCGTCTTTGGGTTGATACTAGTAACTCTCTTAGTGAGTTTAACGTGACTGTTAATAATGCAAATGGTGATGATGCAGGCTTTGTTTTAGCGCCATTCAATCTAAGCGAAATTGACCATGCGCACAAAGCACAATGGATTACAGTAAGCCAAGATATAAGCCTTAACGCGCCTGTAGCCAATGACGCTAAGTTAACAATCACGGTTGATCCAAGCCAGATTAAAGATGCGTCTGCATTATTTTATATCGACGACATTTCAGTCGTTAAACAATAAGTTAAGCTAAAAGGAAAGCCACATAATGATTTAGTTATGTGGCTAATTTTAATGGATTTAAACCGCGTTAATAGCAGATAAAAATGTATGTTGGCGCAGTAATATACGAGATTGACTGAAGTCTGATGTATCGAGCGGTCTCAAGAGAGTGATTATGATATTTCACAATAAAACGACAGCACTAGCACTTGCATGTGTCACTGCCATGACATTGAGTGTGTTACCGATACAAGTCAGCGCAAAGGATAGCGAGAAACAGCCCGACGTGTTGATTTTGATGTTTGATGATATGCGCTTTGATACATTCTCTTATCGTGATGGCCCGGTTAATACCCCTAATATTGATGCATTAGCGCACGAAGGCATCAGATTCGATAATGCGATGACGAGTACGGGATTATGTTCACCTTCAAGAGCCGCGATGTTTACTGGTCGCTGGGGACATAAAACGGGACTTGATGACAACGTTGGCCTATATCATTCTCGTTTAGACGAACTGCATGTCGAAGAAGGTGGAGTCATCAGACGTGCCGTCGATGCCGGATATAAAGTGGGCTATGTTGGCAAATGGCATATTGGCGCACAAGGCCCTGCGTTAAGAGGGGCTGAGTTTGTTTATGGTCATGATAAAGATGTAGAGCGTCATGGTCGCCAATGGGCGCCTTACGAAACGAAAGAAAATATCGCTAAATTCAAACGTGGCGAACGCGATGCTAATGGTGAAAAGCACGAATATTACCGCACAATGCCAGGCACTTTTGAGGATACCAAAGCAGGTAAGGAAGTCCGAGAAGGGCAAAAAATGCTTAAAGCAGCGGCTAAAAAAGATGAACCATTTTTTGGCATTATCAGTTTCGAACAACCTCATCCACCATACCGTGTGCCAGAACCTTACGCGAGTATGTTTGATCCTAAAACCGTAAAACTTCCTAAAAACCATGGTGTTGAACGCGTTAATAAACCAATGTCTCAAGATGATATTTGGTGGCCTTGGCATGATGTAAGTCATATGACCGATGAAGATTGGCGCAAGTCACGCACCTTTTATTATGGCGCGATTGCCATGATAGATCATGCGGTTGGTGAGTTAATTAAAACCGCAAAAGAAGTTGGTATGTATGATGATTTACGCATTATCGTTATTGGCGATCAAGGCAGTATGTTAGGCGAGCATAACCTATACGATAAAGGCCCATATGCTTATGACGAACTCATGAGAATGCCACTTATTATTCGTGATCCGAATGTCGAACCTAAAATCATTGAACGCCAAGTGTCTATGTTAGATATCGCGCCTACGTTGGCTGATTGGATGACATTACCTAATGATGGGGACGTCGATGGCCGTTCATTAGTTCCCCTTATGGAACAAGGTGATATCGCTGATAGTAACAAAGCCGATATCGCTTTGTATGCTTACGAATGGTACAACGGCGGCTGGTTTGGTATTCGGGCGATTAGAACACCAGAGATGAAGTTTGTATGGAACCCTGGGGATAGTCGAGATGAGTTATACGACTTAAAAAACGATCCCTATGAAATGACAAATTCAATTAACGATCCTAAGTACAAAAAACGACTGAAACAGATGGTTAAGTATATGCATGATGAGCTTGTGAGAGTCGATGATCCTGCTATCACCAAATTTAAACAACATATGAAAGATATGTTGTAAACAGAATTTACGTTGGTCGGTTTGACATAACAATACTGATCACCGTAAACCTCGGCATTCATTGCCACTAACCCCTGTTTTAGATTGGAAACAGCTTTTGGCCAATGGCTAAAAGCTGGGTTTTTGCGGCTCCAATGTTGGCAAAGCAGTAAAAATAATTTCAATTAGGAGACATTATGAATAGCGTTATTAATCAAAGCATAGGTAAAACAATTCAGCATTGTTTAATGGGAACTATGTTAACGCTTTCTATTGCATCAATGACTTATAGCACGTCAACAGAAGCTGCAAGTATTGGTAATCAAGGAAGATATTTCACTAACAAAGTGACTGGAACGTCAGAAACAGTCAATTTATCAGGAAACGCATCGCAGCAAACGAGTCAGCTGCAGGCTGCAATTAACCGTGCGAGTAATAAAGCAAATGGCGGTGTTGTTAAAGTTATGGGCAACGACATCAAATTAGCTCAAATCGATCTTAAAGCGAATGTAAGGTTAGAAATTCAGTCAGGCAAAACCATTAAAATGGCAGATAAAGTGCTATTTAACTTAAACCGCAATGGCCAAGGTCCCCGTGCGCCGTTAATGCAGAATGTTGAAATAACCTCAACGGGTAGCGGTCGTTTTAATATAGACGTAAATAAAAGTGCCATCTTCTCTAATGCTATTCCTGTCAGAGTGGGGTATGTCAAAAACTTCGCATTATCAAACTTTAACATCAAAGATAACTATTCTATTTTCCCTTCGTTATTTATGGTGGCAGACAGTGATGCAAGAACGGTGGCTAATAACGCAACTTATGGCCGGATCCCCGAAAAAGGCGTAGTAGAAAATATTTCTGCAACCAAAGTGGCAGCAGGCTATGCCCTAATTCAGCTATTTAGTGGTAAGAAAATGCGTCTTAAAAACTTAGACGCTGAGGGTGGGTTAACGATTAGGTTAGAACCTGGTAGTGGCCGTCCTTCTGATTATTTAAATCAGGCTGGGCCAAGAGTGGGTAACATCGCTGATATTAAGATGATTGATATTGAAAACACTGAAGGAATGGCAGCTTTGTTCCTCAAACCCCATCAGAAAATATGTTCAGACATTACCGGCTCAAACATTCGCGGCGTGAATAGTGCTTTTACTATTATGAGCAATTCCAGCGACTCTAATACATTCAGTCGTGGTTATTTTGAAAGAACAAAGTTTACTGGGCGTATTTCGTTAACTAAAACCAAAAATACACCATTGGCAGATATTGGAGCCTCTTCACAATATTTTGTTGAACCAAGTGAAAGTGTTGGCAGAACGAAAATTGCAGATTTTCCAAATGATCCATCAGGACGTCGTTGGCATACTAAGCCAATGGCACCAGTGTTAATAGCTTCGGCGTTAAATCGCAATACGGTTGGTACCTCTGCTAAAGGTCGTTTTGGGATAGATATATCAAATGCCAATATTATTAAAACTGGCAACTATGAGCGTCCAACGAAAGTATTTTATCGTGAAGATGCAATAAAGCTGAACAATAAGCCTGCAACAGCCTGGATTAATAAATAATGCTTAATTGCCGTGAAGCAAACCATATATTGGCTTGTTATTAATACTTAACCCAGTGCGGTAATTAACTTTACCGCACAGTTGATATTTGATGGGGCTATATGGATATCACAAACAAGCGAGTTCAGCTAAGTGCATTCACTGTGGTTTTGCTCATCTTAGTTGCCAGCTTATTTTCAAGTATTGCGGGATACCGATATGCCGTTATTTCTTTAAAGGGAAATCAGTTTATTACCGCTGCTGAAGAAGCGCATCATTTAGCTAGTGAATTGCATCTTGGTAATAGCAAAGAAAACAAACGCGCTTTACAGCGTCGTTTTATCGCAGATTTTGATGTTAATACATTGCCAAATAATGCCATAAATGAATTTACAACAAGCTGCCAATTATTGGTCGGATTAAACAATAAACTGAACAATTTAAATACGGAATTAAATCTTATTGAGTTAATAGGTGAAATAAATTCAATAAAAAACGCTCAAGCTAAAAGCTTAGCAATTAACATGGTAGTTGAAGAAAGTGCTGGTTTTAAAGAAGAGGTGGCCAAGGGGTTATATAATTTTGTACTAGATAACCCGGATGATGAAATCGCATTCGAAATATTGGAACAAAAATTTTCACATAAAATAACCGCAGAGCAGCGACAAGCGTTAAGACGTCAATTACATGCAATTACACAGCCTGAATACATTAAGCGTGCTATTCAACTCACTAGTCAAACAGGGGCAATGACAGACGCTGAAACACAGTCTTTTAATCTGGAATATCAGCCTTTTTACGACTCTCCCTATGCAGAAGTAAGAGCCGCGGCAATAGAAGTGATTGGGCTTGTACAGCGAGAAGATGAGATTGAATTACTTGAACAAGCTTTGTTTGACGTTGATAACGATGTCAGTAATGCAGCCTTAACAGTGATAGGCCAAAGACAATTGAATGATCCTCAATTAATTAATGCCTTAACAATGTTACACGCACAAAATGGGCATAGTTTATCTACCGAGCATCAACAACATATTGAAGCTTTATTGTATGAGTTTGGTGTCATTTAAATGAAGTAATTATCAGTAATACCTTGTGTCATCACAGAGAAGATTTGGCAAAAATGTTAAATATAAATAATAACTTAGCGATAGAGAAATGGATGTTATGAATAATATACGGATAAATAATATAGTTGAGGCTGTGAGTCATTGGCGTGGTGCGCTAATCGGGGAGTCGTTAACGCGTAATATCACAACTAAAAATATGACTGCACTGTTAACAACGGCAATGCTGGCCATTTCTGTATCAGCAGAAGCTGCACCAGCGTTATCGGTTGATGCTAATACTGAAATAACGAAGGGTAAACAGCCTAATATTTTATTGATATTAACTGACGATCTTGGGTACAACGATGTCGGTTTTAATGGCTCAAAGGAAATTAAAACGCCTAATTTAGATCAACTGGCAGCGAATGGGACATCTTTTTCACAGGCATATGTCGCGCATCCATTTTGTGGCCCAAGTCGAGCAGCACTCATGACTGGTCGATACCCGCATAAAATAGGTTCTCAATTTAATTTACCGACTAAAGGCTCGTTTGTTGGGGTGCCGTTAGAAGAACAGTTTATTAGTAAACTATTACAAAGTAATGGCTATAACACCGGCGCTGTTGGAAAGTGGCATCTTGGCGAAGCGCCTGAATTCCATCCAAATGCTCGTGGTTTTGATGACTTTTATGGATTCACAGGAGGCGGTCACAATTATTTCCCACAACAATTCAAAGCGCAATATGCAGAGCAGATAAAGCAGGGGAATACGAATATCAATCACTACATTTTGCCTCTTGAGCATAATGGTAAAGAAGTAGACGAAAACGAATACATTACTGATGCTCTTTCACGTGAAGCGAGCCGTTTTGTCGCTGACGCCGCCAAGCATGATAAACCTTTCTTCTTGTATCTTGCTTATAACGCACCGCATGTGCCACTTGAGGCGAAACAATCTGATATGGATCAGTTTCCAACTATCAAAGACCAAAAACGTAAAACCTATGCTGGCATGGTGTACGCCGTTGACCGTGGTGTCGGTCAGATTGTTGAAACGCTCGATAAAACTGATCAACTTAATAATACTTTAATCGTTTTTATGAGTGATAACGGCGGCAAGTTAAGTAAAGGCGCCAATAACTATCCTTTAAAAGAAGGTAAAGGCAGTGTTTATGAAGGTGGTTACAGAACGCCGATGTTATTCCATTGGCCTGACAAGGTGGCATCAGGGCAACGTTTTGAACATCCTGTTTTAGCATTGGATTTGTATCCCACTTTTGCAGCGCTTGCTGGCGCAGACGTCCCGCAACAGAAACGTTTAGACGGTAAGAACATATGGCCAGCATTCAGTGCCAATAAAAACCCTCATCAAGATGAATTATTTTATGTCCTTCGTCATCGCAAAGGCTATAGTGATGCGGCAGTGAGACGTAATGAATGGAAAGCTGTAAAACACAGTCAACAACCCTGGAAACTGTTTAACGTCGAAACTGATGCCAACGAAACTGAAGATCTCAGTTCAAAGCACCGCAATAAATTGAATGATATGGTTCGTGAGATGGAAAAGTGGAGCTGGGATAATAAACAGCCTTTATGGTTTCACGAAAACTTTGAAGGAGCGGAATGGCGTCTACATGGCATGCCACGTTTTGACAAAACTTACTCTACCGAAAAGTAATCACCACACTTTTCCGTGTTTAGTTAAGTCATCATCGTAAGCCCTTACGGTGATGCATTGCAGCAGGATGTACAAATGCATAATTTATCAAAGCGATCCCTTTCACTTGTTAGCCTTGCCGTTATGATGGCTATAGGCGGCTGTCAATCCACCCACGATAATAATAACATCGATAATGTGAAGCCTTTGGTGTCATTTAGCGACACTCACGAAGACATCAAACTTGAGATAGTGAATCGCCGTAAATGGGATAACCCAGTCATTGCCGATTTTGATCAAGATGGCTTTCAGGATTTATTACTGACTGATCATGGATATAGCGTCAAACTATATTGGAACAATAATGGCGTTTACGACAAAGGTTATGATCTGATTGTCGGTGATATGCATGGTATTGGTGTAAGTGACTACAACAATGATGGCAAATTAGACGTACTCATTTCACGTGGCGGTGGCTCGGGTTCTAATGCTCGCAATGCAAAGCTTTACCATTTTAATGGCCGTGAAATCATCGAGGGAAATGAATTTAAACCACCGCTACAAAATTTACGAGGCCGAACCAGTAAGTTTTTTGATGCTAATAATAATGGCGACCTAGACCTGCTCTTAATGGGTTTTCCTTCACGAGCAAAAGGGCCTAAGCCTAAAAGCGATTCTGAAAACTTTGTCTACAAAAATGACGGTAAAGGCAATATTGTACATGTGACAGATTTACCTCAAACCTATCAAGATGGACAAAAGGTACTTATCACGGACTTTAATCAAGATCAGATAGATGACTTATTAATTTATGGTCATAACAGGCTGATTGCCCTTAAAGGCACAGGGGATTATCAATACCAAGATGTCACCGATACGTTATTTGAACAGGATATTAGGCATGTTACTGGCATTGCTGAAATAGATTATGACAATGATGGCGACTTTGATTTATACCTGACAAGAGCAAGGCCATTAGAAGCGGGTGACACCTTTTTCGATGAAAAATCTAACACTTTTGCGTTTTATACAAAACGTGGCAAATTTCGGTTTAAAGACTTGGTCATTGGCGACACTTTCGAGTTAGAAAATTATCAATCACCTTATCCAAGCCAAGATATTTTTGTGGGTGAAGGCACTTATAAATATCAATTTGAAGGTGAGCGTCATCGTGGCCAAAATGTCAAACTTGTGAGCAGTAATGCCTTAGGTTGGCCCGATAAACTGCCTAATAAAGGCATGTATGTCGGATATATAGGCAATGACACTTGGCGCATTGCTGGTAATACATTTTCGCCGACCACCGGTGTTATAAAAGGGGTAAAACAGTATGATGCGAATGTGCAACCTAGTGCACCGACTGATTTACTATTAGAAAATAAACACGGACGTTTTGTTGATGTGACTCAAAAAGCTAATTTAGCGGTCAACGAGCATACTTCAAGTGTGACCGTTGCCGATTTCACTAATTCGGGACATCAAGATTTATTAGTCATAAAACAAGGTGATTTATCAACTGAAACAAGTCAATTGTTATGGCTCAATAATGGTCAAGGACAGTTTACCCTTGCAAAAGGGCATGGAGTCGTCTCGAAAGAATTAGGCGCGCTAGGTGCTGGCAGTGATAGCTTTGATTATAACCAAGATGGTTTTGTCGATATCATTTATGCTAATGAACGGGGTCAATGGCACCTATTTAAAAATGAGTCGGTAGCGAAAGACAATACCAATTATGTTGTGCTAGACATTGGCAATTCGCCATCAAACGATGCCACAGCTATGGGAGCCGTGGTGTTATTGAAGGCATGTGGCCAAACTCTTTCACGTAAAGTTGGTGCAACAGGAGCGCCGTATACTCAGTCTTATAATAAGCATTTACACCTTGGTCTAGGCAGTTGTGAAAAAGTGGATTCTGCTCATGTTAAATGGACTAATGGTGAAAATCTAAAACAAACCAATATCAACCTGAATCAAATCAATGTCGTCAACTAAACCTTATCAATACGACTAAGTTAACAACGCCTCGATAATATCGGGGCGTTTTTATTGGTAATAAGGGTTGGTGAAATAATCATCATAGCTTAGGATGATATAAGTCACTGTTTTTCAATCTAAGAAGTTATGGCTTATATGATTGCGACGCAGTATTCAATGGTAATAAACACAATATTGATTGGCTTAAGCCTCGGACTTTTTGCCTTAATGACCTCAATATGGAGATTGAGTTATGTACGAAGAGTTAGCAATTTTAACTATTTTTGCTTTCAGTTATTGTTTAATCGCTGGCAGAGTCGAAAACTCGATGATTTCCGGGCCTATGGTGTTTGTGGTTGTTGGTTTTGTATTAGGGCCTGAGATGCTTGGCTGGTTAGGCAAAAGCGTTGATGGTTCAGGCATGAGAGTATTCGCAGATTTTACCTTAGCTGTCGTGTTATTTTGTGATGCGTCAAACAGTAATTTATCCATTTTAAAGCGCCATATTGCGATTCCATCAAGAATGCTGCTTTACGGGTTACCTGGTGCTATTTTAATGGGCTTTGCTGTTGGATACTTATTATTTCCTAATTTGAGTGTTTACGAAGTCGCAGCCCTTGCGACTATGCTGGCAGCGACAGATGCTGCGTTAGGTAAAGCTGTAGTGACGAGCCCAATAGTGCCATCAAAGTTGCGTGAAGGCTTAAATATTGAAAGTGGCCTTAACGACGGCATATGTGTGCCTATTCTGTTCGTATTTCTTGCGTTAGCAGCGGGTAGCGTTGTAGAAGGGCAAGTGACCCATATTGCATTTGAGTTTTTATTAGAAGAACTAGGCATTGGCTTAATTGTTGGGTTATCTGCCAGTTATTTGGCCAGTAAACTGATTCATTACTGTTATAGCAAAAATTGGATTACTGAAATTTGGAGCCAAAATATTGTTCTTAGCTTAGCGCTTTGTTGTTTTGCTATTGCGCAATCATTAGAGGGAAGTGGTTATATCGCAGCGTTTTCGGGCGGATTATTATTTGGCTACTTAATGAAAGAACACAAACATAAAATGATATTACCCACTGAAGGCATCGGCGAGATTTTAGCGCTACTAACTTGGATGCTCTTTGGGGCGGTGATTATCAGTCGTGCGTTTGAAGCATTTACCTGGACTATGCTGATTTATGCGTTGCTAAGTTTAACGGTAGTGCGAATGTTGCCAATATTCTTATCCCTAGGCCTTAAAGGGGAAAACGTGGCGTCACGGTTATTCTTAGGCTGGTTTGGTCCTAGAGGGCTTGCATCAATCGTGTTTGTTGTCATCATGCTCGAGCGAGATTTACCGGGCGGAGAGTTCATGGCAATGACAGTAATCTGTACTGTGTTTATTAGTTTAATTTTGCACGGTATGACAGCAAA
Organism: Shewanella sp. 10N.286.52.A9; assembly: GCF_041468985.1. Taxonomy (NCBI): domain Bacteria; kingdom Pseudomonadati; phylum Pseudomonadota; class Gammaproteobacteria; order Alteromonadales; family Shewanellaceae; genus Shewanella; species Shewanella sp. 10N.286.52.A9. The sequence continues at coordinate 47,564 of NZ_JBFRJQ010000017.1, forward strand.
ACCATTATCGAAATGGATAAGCAGCCGAGTGAATTAGGCCAAGACAAAGCGGCATAGACATGAGTCTGCATGTAAATCTGAGACAGATGCCTATGCCGCGAATGATAGCGTTAGTTAACTAGCTGCATAATGATAACGATAATGAGCAGTGGACAAATAAATTTGACGTAAACAGGCCATACTCGCCAGAACAAGCTATCTGCATCTACGCCTTCTTGATTGGCAATATCTTTTAATAAATCATTTCTATGCCATACCCAGCCAACAAATACCGCAATCCACAAAGCAATTAATGGCTGAGCTCTTTCAGTTGTCATGGTAATAATAAAACCAAATAAACTAGCAAAATTAAACACGATTAATGAGGCAAGGATTGCAATAACCCCGCCGACCAATAATGTCGCCTTATTTCGGCTAATAGTGGTTTTTTCTACTATGTAACTGGTGGGTACTTCAACAATAGATATCGCTGACGTTAAGCCTGCTATGGTCATTAAGGCAAAGAATACAATAGCCAGTATATATTGACTATACCCACCAATTGAGTCGAATAATGCCGGTAATACTGTGAACACTAATGTATCAGAATTGAGTAAACTGCCGTCTTCTGCAAATATTTGCACCCCATTATGTTGTGCGACATACATTGCTGGAATAATCATCAGCGCGGCCAGAAATGCTACTGAGGTGTCCGTGAGAGTCACGTATGCAGTAAGCTTGGCTAAATTTTCTTGTTTATTTAAATAAGCGCCATAAACCATCATTGCGCCCGTACCCACAGATAATGAAAAAAAGGTTTGCCCTAGTGCGCTAACCAAAACATCAGTATGAAATACCATAGTAAAATCGGGTACCAATAAGGCTTTTAATCCCTCAATTGCACCAGGCTGACTCAAGATATACATCGCACCAGCAATAAGCATGATTAACAGTAGTGGCATTAATCTTTTTGACCAGCGTTCAATACCCTGTTGTACACCTTGTCTGATGACTAAGATAACTAATGCAATAAACACTAATGTGAACACTAAATTACGTGATACTGAAAATTCGGTGAGCCAAGCTGAAAGTGATTGCTGTTGAGAGAGTTCTGCAACGGGGGCTAATGCAAAACTAACAAACCAACCAGATAAAATACTGTAAAAAGTACAAATGAGCGTAGCGGTAATGATGGAAACAAAGCCAATGGCTTTACCTATTTTTCTTGAAAGGGCATTTGAGCCAAGTTTTGCCATTGAATCAGCTGGGTTAGTTTGACCATGACGACCGACCATTAATTCCGCCATCAACATCGGGTAACCCAGCAATACGATCAGTAACGCGTAAACTAATAAAAATGCACCACCGCCGTAGGTTGCCGCTTGTGTAGGAAACCCCCAAATATTGCCCACTCCTACAGCTGAACCTGCTGCAGCCATAATAAAACCGATTCTTGAACTAAATTGTCCGCTTGTATTCACGCTCATGCTTACGCTTAACTCTATATGTTAAAAAAGAGAGCGCATCATAGTGAAAATCAATAATGGGTCAATGAATAAAATAGCTTGGTCGATAAGTTAATGAGCAATAAATGATATGTTTAGATTCTATTTTTTGAAATAAAATTCTTTTATTTGGCTAACCATAGCAATTTGTTGTTATGTTTTTATCAATTGCGTTAACTGACGCAATTTAATTTGAGTTAAGTGACTTAGGCAAAGTGAGAGTTACTTCACAAAGGGCAGGGTCAACCCATAGGAATTGCAGTGGTACTTTTTACTTTTTTGAGTACAAAACTGGATTGAATACCCACAATATGCGGGTTTGTGGTCAACTTATTAAGTAAGAATTCTTTATAATCTTCCATATCCTTAACTAAGACTTTGAGTTGATAGTCAGCCTCACTGCCCGTTATCAGACAGCATTCTTGTACTTCATCATACTCACTAATGAATAACTCAAATGCGTTTAATACATCACTTGCATGTTTAGCGAGCCTGACTTGGATATAAACGGTGAGTTTTAGGTTAAATTGCTCAGGATTGAGTAATGTTGCATAACCATTGATATAACCTGCCTCTTCAAGAGATTTAACTCGCCTTGAGCAAGGAGAAGGTGACAAATTAACCTTTGCAGCTAGATCTTGATTTGAGAGCCTGCCATGGGTTTGCAATAACGATAATATGGCAAAATCTGTGGGATCTAATACTAAATTGGTCATATTCTATTCATCACTCTCGTTAAGAAATAACAACATGGGTTAATGTGAAAACGACATGTTCATTAAAACTAGTAAAGGTCAATTATAAGCGGGTTAGGACTTATTGTAATTAACTGAGTATAGCCAGTAAATACTGTTACTCATTGACTCATTTGCAATAATTAAAACCGAACCAGTAACCAATAAGCATGAAGCTGACTTTACGCGGGGAGTCGCTCAGAAAGCTTACATGCTTATTCGTTAAAACTGAACAGAAGGGCGGATACCGAGTGATACCCATACTGGCAAACAATAACGTGATGCTATCGAGTAAAACCTATTAATTTAAGACGGTAAAGAATAAATACAAGTCTTAATGAAGGTAATACACCAGAAGGTTGAATATTAAAATTACATTATGATATTTAAAGAAAAATCGACAACGAAAGTTGCAGAAAGGATGCAAAATACGTTGTCGATTGCTTAAATACAGCGGTTAAATAACTCAGTTGTCATCATTTAGCTGGCCCCTTTAATAAGGAATGTAACCTTATTATTTGGAGGCTGTTGGGGCAGCCTCCACAAAGTTAGCTATGTATCAAATGTGACTTTAGTTAAATCAGTGTCAACTTAGAAAATATACTGAACACTGCCACCATAAAAGCGATTCCAATCACGTGGGTAGAACCCTTGACCGTAACCTTCTTGGTTGGTGTTTTGACGTGTAGTGTAAGCTTGGTCAAATAAGTTTTTCACGTATAAACTGAAACGTAAATTATCTTGGCCAAAGTTAAAGTACAGATCCCAAATACTTGATGATGGGTTAGCACTTTGGTTTAGTGCTAATTCATTAATTGATTGAGTATGTGCACCGTTATAACGCCAGTTAGCTTGTAAGCTACCGTTCCAACCAGTATTACCGAACTCGGTAGAGTATTTAAGCGTACTGAACAATTGCTGCTCGGCATTATTCGGGAATGAAAGACCGGTTTGATCGAAGCGTTGTAAACCAGTTACTGGATCAGTAGTACAACGATCTGCTAACTCTCCACCGTCACCAGCAGGACAGTTGATTGGCGTATCAGAAAAGTCTTCATAACGTGCATCAAAGATAGCGTAACTTGCTGTCCAACGAAGATCTTCGGTGATATCGACAATTGCATCGGCTTCAAAACCAGTAGAGCGTGCTTCATTCGCATTAACATAACCTGCAAACACAACGCCGTTTTCTTCGTCAATAACACGTGTTGCACGAACTTGATAGTCTTCAACAGTCATATCAAAGTAGGTGATGTTAAATAACACATCATTATCGAAGAAGCCTGAACGTAAACCAACTTCAAAGTTAGTAGATTGTTCGGGTTTAGTTGGGAATTGATCGGCATCAGCTGGATTCGTATTCGTTGTTACAAAGTAAGATGCACCTTTGTAACCAGTCGAATAGTTGACGTAACCTCGGATAGAGCGAGTAAAGTCGTAGCCGATAACTGCTTTATAGATAAAGGCATCATCTGAATCAGAAAACGTTGTTTTTTCAGTTTGACGTTTAATTAATGATGGGTCAGTTTGCGACATGGCTAATACATCGGCGTATGTATCCATTCCGATACCATCAGCAGGAGTGAACAAGTCAGTACGCTCGAATGTTGCTTCACCGTTTTCATGTAATGCACGGAAACCAAAAGTTGCATCAAGCTGGTCAGTAATTTGATATTCAAATTGACCAAAAATTGCGTAGTTTTCGAAATTCGTTGTGAAGTTACCACCAGATAATAAACGCCCTGGGGTCAAGTCAGCCATCATGCTTTCATCGAATACTTGGCCTTCATACATACTTAAGAAGTTACGGGTAGATTGACGGTCATAACAACCAGATAACTCTCCACCGTTAATAAAACCGAAGTTACCTGCAATACAGCCATCACGGTTTTCAGAACGTTGACCTTCAGTATTGTGGTAGAACAAACCGACAATCCAATCAAACTTTTCATTATCAAAAGAGCTTAAGCGTATTTCGTGTTGGCTCACATCGACAGATTCATTACCACCAAAGGCTGAGCGCTCTAATGGGAAGTTTAGAGTGAAGAATCCAGAGCTATTATATAAGTCAAAATCACGGTAGCTACCATTATACGATAAGGTAAGATCGTCATTCAGATAATAGTCAGCTGCGATAGAAAAACCTAAATTTTCAGTAGAACCATAGTTCGCTTCTGGGTTACGTGCAGTAACTGGTTTTCCAACATCATCAAATGATTTAGATGAATTAATACGGTTGTAGGTTGTCCCTTCGATAGTACCGTCATCTTTCACGTTAATAATAGGTCTTGGCCCGTAATCTGGGTTTACAGGTCCAATTTGAGTCATAGAACAACAGTTGGTATCTGTTTCAGCATATTCTGCACGGAATAAAATATTAAAGTCTTCGCCGTCGTCATATAACAGTTGGCCACGAAGTCCTGATTTATCTTGTTCACCGATTTTGTAATCTTCATGACCTGGCATGGTATTGTCGATCCAACCATCAACTTCACTCCATTGTGCATTCATTCTGAATGCCCAATTATCACCGATCGGTACATTTACTACACCACTAACATCAATACCGTTATCTTGAGTGACTTCAGTTCGGATATTGCCGCCAACAGCATTTAAATTAGGTTTTTTGGTGACATAATGCAGCATACCCGTGGAGGTATTTTGGCCGAATAGGGTACCTTGTGGACCACGTAAAGCTTCAACACGTTCGACATCAGCGACCGCAAGGTTAAGCATTGACTGTCGAGGTAAAACTTCACCATCAATGACTACTAAATTTGATGATTGCAAACCAATAGAGTTAGTGAATGTTCCAATACCACGTGATTTTAGTGTAGTTGTTCGGATTTCACTGCTTTCATCAATACCAAAACCTGGTAGGTATTTAACAAGATCAAAGCCATTTTGTACGCCTAACTCTTGAACTAAGTCGCCATCGAGTACTTCAATAGAAACAGGAACATCTTTTAATGCTTGTTCACGCTTTTGCGCGCTGACCATGATGACTTCAATATCTTTTGTTGAAGCGGCCTGTTCAGCATTATCCGTTCCATCCTGCGCATATAGATTGCTTGATGTGGCTGCAAAAGAACAACCAGCCAGCAATATTGCTTTGTGCAATTTACTATATTTCGGCATTTTCTTACTCCGTGTATTTATTATTTATGTCTCATTGCGGGAATGTGACTTCCCCCCCCATACAAAATGAACCGAGTAAACGACGACTAACTGTTCACGATGTATTAAAACCTGCTTGTTGGTATATGTATAAAAAACAGGCAATACAGTTCATATGAAGTATTTAAACATATGATGTTTAAATGTGCAACATGTTAAACTTTTGTTATTTCCACGGTCTATCGCATTGATTTTCTGTTATTTATTGGTGAAATTGTCCTAGCTTGTGGTATTTTTGTAAATAAAAAAATCAATTTATTGTGGTGATAACAACCAAAAGCAAAGATTTCAAAAAGGATGGTTTATCAATAAAAGAGATAGAATTTAGGACAGGTTGTTGATGTCTTTTTACAGTAACCTCAATGATTAACGTTACTTTTCATTATCATGCGAAATCGATTTGCTGCTGTTAAATATTGCTAGTTGTTAGGTAAGCTCGAAAACATTGTTTATAAATTCAAACATCATATGTTTATTAAATTGCTATGTTTTGGTGTTGATTTAAGGTAGGTTAACAATATGTTGCGGCTTGGCTGAGTATATGAGGTCGCCAATCCTTTAACAGTGATGTCGGTATTAATGTCATGTTGTCTATGCTCGTTCTATATAGTCGCTGGGCATGTAGTTAGTCCTTATTAGTGTTTATGGCGTAAAGACCTTAGCTTGTAAGTCACGATTGTCAGCATGAAGTTGTAAATCATCGTGTATATGAAATGGAGTATTTTCTAAATGAAAGCATCAATAATAGGCAGTCTGGTATTGTTATCGAGTACCTTGTCTTTTAATACCTTTGCCGAAGAAGTCACTGAACAACCTAATATCATTTTAATCTTTGCCGATGATGCAGGTTATGGAGACTTTGGATTTCAGGGCAGTAAGGTTATGCAAACGCCACATTTGGATGATATTGCACAGCAAGGGGTTATTTTTGAGCAAGGTTATGTCAGCGATGCAACTTGCGGCCCTTCAAGAGCTGGGCTTATGACAGGTAAGTATCAACAACGATTTGGTTATGAAGAAATCAATGTGCCTGGCTTTATGAGTGATAACTCGGCTTTAGATGGTGCTGAAATGGGGTTACCACTAGATCAATTAACCATGGCTGATTATCTTAAAAAGCAAGGTTATAAAACCGCTGTGTTTGGTAAATGGCATCTTGGTAGTGCAGATAGATTTCATCCATTAAATCGTGGTTTTGATGAGTTTTTAGGTTTCAGAGGTGGCGACCGCAGTTATTTTCCTTACCCTGACACTACACATAGTGATATCAATGACATTATGTACGATAAACAACTTGAAAAGGGCATGGGTAACTTTGAAGAACGAGAAGGTTACTTAACTGATATTTTGGGTGATGCCGCGGCTGACTTCATCGAAAGAAACCAATCTGATCCTTTCTTTATTTACCTAGCATTTAATGCTGTGCACACTCCACTTGAGTCAAAGCCAGAAGATTTAAAGCAATTTCCTCATTTAACAGGAAAACATCAAGAACTCGCTGCTATGACATTAGCAATGGATCGTGCAACAGGTGTCGTCATGGACAAACTAGATGCATTGAATTTAACTGATAACACTATTGTTGTTTTCACGAATGATAATGGTGGGCCATCAGATAAGAATGCATCAAACAATGCCCCTTTAGCTGGCACAAAGTCAAATCACTTAGAAGGCGGTATCCGTGTGCCGTTTATTATGAGTTGGCCTGCTAAAATTAAAGAAAATCAGCGTTATACTTATCCTGTAAGCACAATCGACTTACTGCCTACTTTTGTCGCTGCGGCGGGTGGTTTAGATACTGTTACTGATACAGATGGTGTGGATTTAGTTCCGTACATTAATGGTGAAAATACTTCACGACCACATCCAGTCATGTACTGGAAAAAGGAAACCAGAGCCGTTATCCGTGACGAAGACTGGAAACTTATTCGTTACCCTGATAGACCTGCAGAGTTATACAATCTAGCATCTGATACAGGCGAGCAACACGATTTAGCTGCGAAACACCCTGAGCGTGTGAGAGCAATGTTTAAGTCATTATTCGATTGGGAATTAACGCTTGAACGCCCAAGATGGTTACTAAAGCGTAAGTTTGAAAAATACGATTTAGACAGAATGGATAAATATCGTGAGCCTGCAACTCAATAAGTATAAAAACAAAATAATAAGCCGGTGAATACAAATGAAAATTGAATCAGTAGAAGCCTTGTTGGGCTGCGTTGGCGCAAGAAATCAGTTACTTGTTAAAGTCGTGACTGAATGCGGTATCGTTGGGTGGGGCGAATCAGGTTTATCCAATCGTGAATATGCAGTGATGGGAGCTGTTAAACACTTTGCGTCTTTCCTTAAAGGTAAGGACGCACGACAAATTGGCCGTATTTGGCAAGAATTATACCGCAGCCATTACTTTGAAGGTGGCCGTGTTGTCACCGCTGCCATCTCTGCAATTGATATCGCCTTGTATGACATACTGGGTAAAAAGTTAAATGTACCTGTATATCAATTACTCGGTGGCAAACAGCGTGACACTATTCCTTGTTTTGCTTGCTGTTACACAGAGGCTGATCCCGATAAACTTGACGAACTTGCCAAAGAGGCCTTGGCCTTAGTTGAGTTAGGTTGGACGACCATTCGAGTGATACCGAGTCGTTTTGATGATCCAGTTTACTTTGAACCACAAGAGTCTATCACTCGCACAGCTCGCTGTTTAAATGACTTACGCAAAATACTGGGGCCAGATATTACCTTAGGTATTGATTATCATCATAGGTTGAGCGTGGCCGAAACCGCCTCATTTTGTCAGCGTTTAGCGCCAGACACCTTAGATTTTATTGAAGAGCCTATTCGTCACGAATCACCTGATGCGTACAAAACGTTAAGAACCATGACAAACATTCCATTTGCTATCGGCGAAGAATTTAGCTCTAAATGGGCTGCCAAGCCTTATATTGAGCAAGGTTTGACGCAATATTTACGTGTGGATGTGTGTAATATTGGTGGTCTCACTGAGGCGATGAAGGTTTCAGGCTGGGCAGAAGCGCATTATATTGATGTCATGCCTCATAACCCTCTAGGGCCAGTTTGTACTGCCGCAACCAATCATTTTGCAGCAGCTTTGCCTAACTTTGGTTTAATGGAAACCCATCAAGGGCCATTCAGCCCATTTGGAGCCCATGATAAGGCACTATTTCCTGTGCAGCATACTTTATCTGGCCCTCAATTTACGGTACCTGAATTACCCGGCTTAGGTGTCGAAGTGAATGAAGCCGCGTTTAGAAAAGCGACGCCGATTGAAGTTGAAGCGCCGCATTTAAGTAAACGTGATGGCTCACATACTAATTGGTAGTTTGACTAGGGACTGATTGAATGCAGCAAAATAACAGCATGTGTTACAAGGGATGTTATGAATAAGCTTTTTGATGCAAGAATTAACTATGTTGGTGAAAGCCCGTTGTGGCATCCACTTACGCAAACGCTTTATTGGGTTGATTTTCCCAATAAATTAATCAGAGGTAAGAGTGCTACACAAACTGTGGAATATCAGTTAGCCGAAATGGCCACGGCCATTGGCTGGATTGATGAAGCCCATTTATTAATTGCGACAGAAACAGGCTTATATCAATTTCACTTATTAACTCAAAAAACAGTGTTAATTATTAATGTAGAACATACATTAACAACGAATCGCAGTAATGATGGAAGAGCAGATCCTTGGGGCGGCTTTTGGATCGGCACCATGGATAACGAGGCAACTCTCAATAAAGGCAGTTTTTATCGTTACTATCAAGGTGAGCTGACTCAATATATTTCAGAACTGACTATTCCTAATGGGATGTGCTTTGATAAGTCTCGTTGCCGGGCATATTACGCCGATTCTCAGTCGCAGAAAATGTTTAGTCTTGAACTAGACCCTGAAAATGGTGCACCGCTAGCGGGCGTTAAGCCGACGTTATTTGCAGATTTTTCTTCAACAAAATTTTCACCCGACGGGGCTGTTGTTGATGCAAGTGGCAATGTGTGGATAGCACTATGGGATGGCGCTTGTGTGGTGTGTATTTCACCATCAGGTGAAGAGTTATCACGCATTGATGTTGGGACTCTGCGGCCAACTTGTCCTGGTTTCGGAGGCGCTAATGCCCATCAACTATATACGACGACAGCGCAATGTGGACTTGAACAAGAGCCTGTATTACCGCATGAACATGGCACAACACTGTTAGTCTCTGAGCAGATTAAGGGCGTATATGAGCCAGCTGTGATCATTGCCTAGATTATTGTTGTTTTTTCATTAAACGGAGTCACTGACTCCGTTTTTTTATCTCGTCATTCTCATTCTGGATGAATTCCTTCATCTCTGAGTAAATCCGGACTTTCTAAGCTCAGGAATAATTTTATTAACATTTCCATAAACATATTGCCTATTGAAACATCATATGTTTAAATCTTGTTAATAAATTATAACTAAACCCTCTTATCAGTAAATTTTACCTTGGTGAAACTCAAGTGAATTTACCAGACATAAGCAAGGTTAACTGACTGCAAAAAACTGGGGATTTCATCGTGATAGAGACATCAACCGCAGACAACGCTATAACAAAAACGAATAAACATATTCAAGCCATTAAATTTTCGATGATTGCCGCTTTCGGTGGATTTGTATTTGGACTTGATGCTGCAAACATTTCTGGCGCACTTCGTTATGTGAGTTCTCAATTTGAGTTGACCAGTCTGCAAACGGGCAATGTTGTGGGCTGTGCGATTGTTGGGGTTATTCTAGCGTTATTTTTTACAGGCAGTTTATGTCAACGTTTTGGGCGTAAAAAGGTGCTGATTGGGATTTCGCTTACGTATTCACTATCAACAGTTATATCAGCATTTGCAGTAAGTTATGAAATGTTGGTGGTAGGCCGATTTATCGGTGGGGTTGCTTTTGCCTCCATCACAGTGTCCGCCATGTATATCGGCGAAATAGCGCCAGCTAAACAGCGTGGTCAGTTTGTGTCGGTCAATCAGTTATTAATTACCTTAGGCAGCCTCTGTGCATTTATTATTAATTACTTCCTTGTAAAATCAATTGGAAACATTGAATCATTAACAGATGAAAATATTTGGCGATTAATGTTAGGTTTCGAAATTATTCCTAACATCATATGGTTCTCACTATTATTGACCATCCCTGAGTCTCCTCGGTGGTTAATCAGTAAACAACGTGATCAAGAAGCCCAAACAGTCTTTGAAAGAATTACTGAGCAGGGTGAAGTTGCCCCTTTGATGGCAGAGATTAAACAAACTGTTAAGCAAGACAGTAGCCAGTCAGTGATGCAGCAACTTAAATTATTATTCAGTAAGCCAATGCGGTTTTTAGTGTTAATAGCCGTGTGTTATGCGGTGGTTCAAGGGGCAACGGGTATGAATGCGGTGCTATTTTATGCGCCTACCGTATTTGAACAAATAGGCATGAGTGTAGAAAACACCTTTTTGCAGACCATTGTATTAGGTAGTGTGTCGGTGTTGTTTACCTTAGTGGCTATTTTTACCGTTGAAAAACTGGGTCGAAAAGCGCTGACCGTGATTGGCTTGTTGTTAATTACCTTAGCCCATGTCTCTATTTGGTATGGTTTTGATAATGCAAGCTACGTGATTAACCAACCTGTGATTGAAAAGGTTGCAGAGCAGCAAGTTGATGCCGATAAATTGTTACCGTTATTAGGTAAACACTACCAAACAGACGTTGAACTCAAAGCTGACTTAGCGAGTGTATATACCAAAAAAGAGTTGCCGTTAGTGAGTGGCGCTGTGATTAACGCATCAATTAATATTAATCCAGCTTTTGTATTGTTCGGTTTATTTGCATTTCTCGCTGCTTTTAACATGTCAATTGGCCCAATCATGTGGGTCATATTTTCAGAAATTTTCTCCAGTCGAGTACGGAGTGTCGCTTTACCTTTCGCAGCATTAGTGCAAAGTATATCAAGTTGGAATATTCAGCAGTTTTTCCCGTGGCAATTAGAAAATATGGGCGCTGCCAATACGTTTTTGTATTATGGTGGCGTGGCATTTATTGGCTGCATTGTAATGTGGTTAATCTTGCCAGAAACAAAAGGTAAAACGATTGAAGCGATTGAACGTGACTTGGTCACTGCAAAATAGTGGCAAAGAAATGAGCTGCATTAACCCTAAAACTGGCTCATACAAGAAATATCAATAACACAAAACAATAATAGAGATAACTATGTCTGAACGTTTATTAGGTGAAGTTGCGATTGTTACAGGCGGCGCAGATGGCATTGGAGCTGCTATTGCACAAGAGTTTTGCCTGCAAGGTGCTAAAGTGTGTATTGCTGATAGGAACGAAGCACTAGGTATGCAAGTGGCAAGTCAACTTGTTGCTCAAGGATTTGATGCCACTTTTTTTGCCGTGGATATCTCAGATGAAACATTAGTCAATGCCATGGTTGCTCATACAGTCGCAGAGTTAGGTGAGCCAAGCATACTCATCAATAATGCTGCATTAATAAGTCCAGGCAATGATATAGATGCTGTGGGCGTAGATGCGTGGAAAAAAAGTTTTTCAGTTAACGTGGATGGAATGTGGTTTTGCAGTAAAGCTGTGTACCCATACATGAAAAAGCATCAACGAGGTAGCATAGTCAATGTGGGCTCGGTTCATTCTTTTAAAATTGTACCGGGTTACTTTCCTTACGCAGTGACAAAGCATGCCGTTATCGGGTTAACAAGAAATATGGCGGTTGAGTTTGCCCAATTTAATATCCGCGTAAATGCGTTATGTCCAGGTATGATTGAGACGCCTATGGCATTCAAGTCATGGGATAATACCGATGACCCACAAGGCTCACGTAAAGCAATGGGCGATGTACATCCATTGAAACGTAATGGCACAACAGCTGAAATTGCCAAGCCTGCATTATTTTTAGCCTCAGACGATTCAAGTTTTATGACTGGCCAAAGTTTAGTTGTTGACGGTGGACGTTCTGTTATTTATCACGATTAATTATCATTGATGTTGTCGCTGACTCGTTCTTTCGTAAAGGCTTTATCAGGCAAGAAAGAAACCAATGTTGAAGTGATTACCTTAGCTAATGCACGTGTATCTATGAGCATTGTACCTGAATTAGGGGCTAAGATTGTCTCGTTAAAGTCGTTAACGAATCAATATGAATGGTTGCAGCAGTCACCTTATTCTAAGATGTCAGTGCCAGAATATGGCGACTCCTTTATTAATGGATTCGATACGGGAGGTTGGGATGAATGTTTTCCAAGTATTAAGCAAGAGATATACTCAGCAGAAGGTTATAAGGATTTAGCGCTACCAGATCACGGTGAACTATGGTGCTTACCTTGGAAGATTACTAAAATCATCGAAACTGATAACTTTGTGACATTGTCTTTATGTTGCCAAGGTAGGCAGCTGCCATATCAATTTACTCGCAGTATTACTTTACATAAAGACAGTCATGAATTTGTTATTCACTATCAACTGGCCAATCTTGGTCTTAATCCACTGCCTTATATGTGGTCAATGCATCCAATATTTGCTGCGCAACCTGGCATGCAAATACAACTTAGTGACAACGTAAAACAATTTTATACAGATAATGGCTTTAATCGTTTTTTTAATCATTCAGAGTCAGTAATTCATTGGCCATACTCTTACGCTCCTTCCAATCTCGATAGCCTAATTGAAAATCATACCTTTAAAGTAGGTGCTCAGGCTTTAAATCAGCCCTTCGCGAGTCAGTCCTGCGATAATCAGCGATATTCTCAATTTTGTTGTTTATCTTACGTGATGGACAAACAAAGCCATTTTGCATCAAAGCTCTTTAGTAAGCCCATGAATAACAATGCTCAAAATAACTTGATCACAGTTGCACTGACTCGTGAGAACGGTGCGCAGCGCTGTGGCTTTTCGTATTATTCAGATGAAGTGAGTCATGTTGGTCTTTGGCTCAATTATCAAGGATGGTCAGGAAGTGCATTAGCGCCAGCCTATGTTGTTGGGCTGGAGCCCTGTATAGGCGGACATGACTCACTGCAACAGGCCATGACTAAAAATGAATATGCGCAGGTTCCTGCGACCGGCAAGCACAGCTGGAGTGTTAGCTGTTTTATTGAATAACTGTCTGAATTAACCAATCTTGCTTTAAACCCATGTCGAGGGTAAAACATTTTTTTAACAATTTTAAGAGAATCTCTGCCGATAGGATTGTTATTTTAAACATCATATGTTTAAATAGTTATCATGTTATGTGGTTGTGAATTTTTACTTGTGATGAGACCTATTAATAGGTGACTTAGCTTTGCGCTAACTAGGCAAGCAGTTAACAACGAGTAATGTTTTAGAATGATACAAATGGAGCTGTACTAATGCTTTATAAAAAACTTTATATCGGTGGCGAGCTTGTTACAAGCAATGTAACGACAGATGTTGTTAATCCAGCAACATTGCAACCTGTAGGCAGTATCGCCGCTGCAGATATTCCACATGCTGAGCAAGCATTAGTGGCAGCACAAAATGCATTTCCGATTTGGTCGAAAACATCGATTAAAGAGCGTACTGATTGGATGTTTAAACTCCGTGATGCGGTAGTAGAAAATGAGCAGCATTTACGAGATTGTATTCAGCTAGAAATGGCAAAGCCTTGGTCATCAACGAAAGATGATTTCCAAATGTTAGTCGATAGTTTAGAGTTTTATGCTGATGCGATGTTAACCATGGAGCAAGAGCCGCTCGAAGACAAAGAGGGCACCCATTCACATGAGTTAAGACGTGAACCGTTAGGGGTCGCTGCCGCGTTTTTAGCTTGGAACTTTCCTTTACTTAATTTGGCTTACAAAATAGGTCCTGCGATGGCTGCAGGCTGTCCCATTGTCATTAAACCTTCGGTAAAAACACCATTATCAGCTTATGCAGTAGGTGAACTTTGCGCTCAAATTGGTTTGCCTGCAGGTGTTGTTAACATCATATCGGGTCCTGATCATAAAGTCGGTGATGCTATTTCGTCATCCACTATTCCAGCACTTTTAACATTAATCGGTTCAACGAATGTAGGTAAACATGTTATTGGAACCGGTGCGACATCGATCAAACGATATTCAATGGAACTAGGTGGTAATGCGCCCGCTATTGTGTTTGCAGATGCAGATTTAAATACTGCTGCTGATGTCATAAGTGGCGTTAAATTCAGTAATGCGGGTCAAATTTGTGTAACACCAAACCGCGTATTTGTGGATGAAACGATCGCTGCACAATTTATCGACATGCTACTGACTAAAGCAAGCAATGTTAAGGTCGGCTTCGATAAAAATGCAGACATCGATATGGGACCTTTAATGGATGAGGCTTCTTGGATTCGTATTGATAATCTCGTTAAGGATGCAATCAAACAAGGTGCAACACTACTTACAGGTGGCGGAAAGCCAAAAGGATTAGAGACAGGCTACTACTATAGCCCAACCATTTTAACGGGTGTCACACCAGAGATGGCGATATATCAGGAAGAAATCTTCGGTCCCGTTATTTGTATTTCAACCTTCTCAAACGATGAGGCTGTGCTAGCTGATGCTAATGATACTGATGCGGGCTTAACCTCATATATTTTCACCCAAAACGAAACCAGAATTGCCCATTTTTCGAGTGAACTGAGGTTTGCCGAAGTGCAAGTTAACGGCATTAAATATGCGATTAATCTGCCGCACTTTGGGATCAAGCAGTCAGGAGTTGGGGTAGATTGTTCGTTGCTAGCGCTCGACGATTACCTTAGCTACAAACGTATTTCACGTGCTCTTTAATCAGTATCTAGGATAGTTACTCATGAAAATTATTGAAATAAAAAGTCACGTACTGCAATACGATCTTGAAGAAGAATTGGGTTATTCACAGCAATATTACGCCCAAAGAACAACCCACCTTGTTGAGGTTATAACAGATGCTGGGATTACAGGTTGGGGTGAATGTTTTGGGGGCGGCGGGATTGCTTTTGCTAACAAAACCATAGTCGAGAAAGTTATCCAACCAATGATCTTGGGGATGGATCCATTAGACAGAGAAGTGATTTGGCACAAAGTCTATAACTTGATGCGAGATCATGGTCAGAAAGGGATGCCAATCCAATCCTTATCAGGTGTCGATATTGCCTTGTGGGACATTGCAGGAAAATTCCACAATCAACCCGTTTATAAGCTACTTGGCGGTGCGTTTAGAGAACGTATTCCTGCTTATGGTTATGGGATGATGTTACAGCGCTACGATGATCTTGAAGCTCGATTTACTGATGAAAGTGCAAGAATAAAAGCGATGGGCTTTAACGCAACCAAGATGAAAATTGGATTAAGCCCTGAGCGTGATATTAAATTAGTCGAAGCGGTACGAAAAGGCATTGGCGATGACATGCGCTTAATGGTTGATGCTAATCATGCTTACACCGCAAGAGAAGCGATTCCACTAGGACGTGAGTTACAAAACCTCGGCGTTTATTGGTTTGAAGAACCTGTGGCACCAGAAGATAAACAAGGGTATCGCGATTTATGTGAAGCCTTAGATATGACTATTGCTGGTGGCGAAGCTGAGTTTACTCGTTGGGGCTTTAGAGATCTCATTGAAAATCGCTGCGTTGACTTATTACAGCCAGAAGTCTGTGCACTTGGTGGGATTACTGAGTATCAAAAAGTGCTCGCAATGGCGCACGCACATTTTATTCCTGTGATTAACCATGTTTGGGGCTCTGCCATTGCGGTAGGCACAAACTTACACCTTTTGGCTGCATTACCCGATTTGCCTGGTGCAGCCCATCCAGTTCAACCTATGCTCGAATATGACACAACGCCAAATAGATTTCGTGAAGACTTGTTAAAAGAGCCATTAAACATTCTTAAACAAGTTAAGGAAAATCAAGGAAGTGTTGCTTTACCTCAAGGTCCAGGGATCGGAGTCGAGCCAGATCCTGACTTTATTAAGCATTACGAAGTCTCTTAATAGTATATCGAGAACATTCTCATGATAGAAAAATCATCATCTCAACCTGCGTTAATCGCGGTTGACTGGGGAAGTAGTAACTTTAGATCCTTCTTATTGGATCAACGGGGTCAAATATTATCTGAAGTAAGCGCAGCAAAAGGCATGCTTAATTTAGACAAAGAGCAATTCGAATCAACCTTATTACAACAGATAAGTCCTTGGATAAATGATCAAGGCAAAACGGAAAACAGTTCAAATACCAAAAGCCGCTTGCCAATACTGATGGCCGGAATGGTTGGCAGTGCGCAAGGCTGGAGTGATGCAGGTTATATCAGCTGTCCAGCAGATGCCATGCAAGCGGCTGAACAGTTACATAAAGTGACTAATCAAGCGCAACTTAATATTCACATTGTGCCAGGAGTAAAGTGCCAAACGAGTAATTTACAACCCGATGTCATGCGCGGTGAAGAAGTACAGGCATTTGGCGCAGTGGCTTTATTGGAACAAGAGTTAGGCTTATTAAATAACGCACAACTTGAAAAACTGGTGTTTTGTTTACCTGGTACACATTCAAAGTGGATCAGAATGGCAAAAAGTGATGCGGGTGACGCATTAATTGATGATTTATCTACGCATATGACTGGTGAGGTTTATAACCTGATTGTTGAACATAGCATTTTAGGTAAAGGTCTAGCTAACACCAATAACGAAATGGCTTTTGATATTGCGAGCTTCTTGAAAGGCGTTCATACCAGTCAGCGTGAAGGTGGATTATTACATCATTTATTTAGCGCCAGAACATTAAGGTTAGAACAGCGCTTAACTGAATCAGATGTCAAAAGTTATATTTCTGGTGTACTCATTGGGGCAGAACTCAATGCAGTACTGACATCATCGCCTAATCTTGAACATATTTATCTTATTGGTGGTTCACAACTTAATTATTTATACAGCGAAGCATTAAAAGAATTGGGGTATCTATCAACGACGGTTAGTAGTTCGAAAGCGTCTGCCGTTGGCATGTTAAATATCGCAAAACAAGCAAAACTTGTAACATCAAAGGACATAGGATAATGACTATTTCATTAACAGATGCATTAAAAGAATTACCTTTAGTGGCAATTTTACGTGGCGTGACTCCTGAAGAAGTGATCGCTATAGCTGATGTACTTGTAGCAGCAGGATATCGTGTAATTGAAGTGCCGCTGAATTCTCCTAATCCTTATGAAAGCATCAAACGCTTGAGTGAAAAGTATGGTGACTCTGTTGTAATAGGTGCAGGGACGGTAGTATCGAAGGAGCAGGTTGATTTAGTCAAAGAGGCGGGGGGGAGAATTATTATATCGCCTCATGCAGATATCGACATTATTCAATACAGTAAAAAGCTGTCTTTATATAGCGTTCCAGGTTTCTTAAACCCGACTGAAGCTTACGCCGCAATTAATGCAGGTGCAGATTCATTAAAGTTATTTCCTGCTGATACAGTTGGTCCTAAAGGATTAAAAGCGATGTCAGTTGTGCTACCAAAAGAGATACCGATTTTACCGGTGGGTGGCGTATCCCCAAATACAATGAAAGCGTTTTTAGATGCTGGAGCCAGTGGTTTTGGTTTAGGTAGCGGTTTATACAAAGCGGGCATGTCAGTTGAGCAAACGAAGCAAAATGCATTGTCTTATGTTGATGGGTATCAAGCCGCCGTTAACATTCATTAAGTGATAAATTGCTAAATTAATTACCTTTTTATTTTACCTTGTTAGTTTCCTATTTCACTTCTGTATCTTTAGCAGCCGCAAGGCTGCATTTTTTTTAGTTTTTTATGCTACTTAACCGCTATTAATTTTTATGACCTATAACAAATGGCTAAAAATATAGAATAAAGACTAAGGTGTCGATTGTTTTCAATTGACACTTCAAACATACTATGTTTCTATAGGACTTATGAGTGAATTAATATATTACGATTTAAAATGCACCCAAGGAATGTCTCCAAGTCTATCGGTGCAAGTCGCGAAAGAGCTTGGACGCAGAATTGTGTCAGGCGCTTTTGAAGCCCATAGTCTAATTGATGATGAAAATGCATTAGCTGCCCGTTATCAAGTTAGCCGAGTTGTTGTTCGTGACGCAGTTAAAATCCTCGTAAGTAAAGGACTGTTAGAAGTTCGACGTGGAATTGGTACTCGTGTTCAATCTAGAGATAAATGGAATATGCTGGATGACGATATTCTTGCATGGCATTTATCTGCGCCACCAAATCTTAGCTTTTTAAAACAATTGATGGATGTGCGATTGGCTTTTGAGCCTAAAGCGGCAAGGTGGGCTGCTGAGCGTGCTACCGCAGAAGATTTAGCCGACATCGAATCAGCTGTTGAGAGAATGGCTCAAGCTAATAATACCGCAGAAGATTTTATCATTGCCGATTCACTGTTTCATAAGTCAGTGATGAAAGCCGCCAACAATGGCTTTTTAGCGTCAATGGAAGGAGTGATTTACTCTGCGTTATTAGTGAGTATTAAAGTCACGAATAAAGACCCTCGTGAAAATGGGGCGTCGGTGCCTTTTCATCGAGAAGTTTATGAAGCTATTGCAGCTAAAGATGGTGATAAAGCAGAAAAGCTCACTGAAAAATTGCTGAATGATGCCAGTATTCGACTTTCTTTGACTCAAAACAGCAATTAATCGTCTCTGGCGGTTGTCTATTGTCCTAAAATCAGATAAATAGTATGTAGTTATTTTTATGGACAATATAATTACATGAGTGAATTAACATACTACGATTTAAGACGAACAAATTCGATGTCACCGAGTTTACCTGTTCAAGTGGCGAAAGAACTGGGTCGTAGAATTGTTGCCGGCACCTATACTCCTGGGACGTTAATTGATGACGAAAACAAGCTAGCTGAGCGCTTCAAAGTTAGCCGTGTTGTAGTGCGTGATGCCGTTAAAATTCTGGTAGGTAAAGGCTTATTAGATGTTCGCCGTGGTATTGGTACGAAAGTTAAAGCGAGAAATCATTGGGCTTTACTTGACGATGACGTACTGGCTTGGCACCTTTCAGCACCACTGAATCCAGAGTTCCTAACTCAGTTGATGGAGTTTCGACTCGCATTTGAGCCCAAAGCTGCATCGCTAGCGGCCATGAATGCGACCGATGAAGATATTCAAGCAATAGCCGCTGCCCTTGAAGAGATGGCTTCTTCAACCAATGATGTTGATCGCTTTGTCGTTGCCGATGCCCACTATCATGGCGCAATTCTACGCGCATCTCACAATGAATTATTTATTTCTATGGAGTGTGTGATTTTTTCATCACTTTTGGTCAGTATTCGAGTCACCAACCAAAATGATGCAGAAAATAAAAGCTCAATTCCATTTCACCAAGAAGTCTTTGATGCCATTAAAAACCGTAATGGTGAGTTAGCGCAATCGTTAACTGAAACACTATTAAGTGATGCTAAAGCACGACTGACGCAGTTAATGAAGTAAGTTTCTCTTACTAGCAATCATTGTTAAGTTGTAAAACATAAGCCCAACAATAGTTGGGCTTTTTTTGTGCTGACTAAAAACTTTGTGAATATATTTACATTGTTTATCTAAACATCATATGTTTAAATTTGTTTAATAAGGAATCGAGGCAACGTGTTGCTCAATCAGTTAAAAATCAATTGATGTTATTAAAGGAATTATTGTGAGCAAGTTTAATCAAACAAACCAGGGCGATGTGCAAGAACATCAAGATTTGCACATGAACGAGGACAAACAAAAATACAGTCAATCTCAATTAGATGCCGCAACGCATTTATTAAAGCAGCGACAACAAGCTATACCTGTTTCGGATTTACGAAACAATGCGCCTAAGACACTTGATGATGCGTTTGCTATTCAACAAATCATGATGGCTCAAACCTCCAGTGAGCATATTGGGTGGAAATGCTTAATTCCACAACAAAACGGGAATGTGATCGTTGCGCCATTATTATCCCAATTAGCCGCAGAGCAGCAAGATTGTTCAATAAAATCAATAAAAGGTTATGCCCTAATCGAACCTGAAATTGCATTTGTATTAGCAAATGATTTATCTGCAGGTCAAACATACAGTAATGATGAAATCGATGATGCAGTAGGGGAAACACGTTTAGCATTAGAATTAATTGAACCACGATTTTCTAAAGACTACGATGCCAATCATTTTGAACGCTTAGCCGATGGCTTAAGTAATCAAGGCTTGTATTTAGGCCCAGTTATTGACAAATCTATTGCTTATAAAGCTGCAAAAATTGACATTAATATTAGCCAAGAAAAAACTGAGCAAGTCTTTGCAGGTGTTCATCCATGTGAGTTACCTCAGAACCCACTTTATTGGCTTGTTAATCACTTAACAGCAAGAGGAATTTCATTGAGAGCTGGGCAAGTTATTATTACAGGTTCCTATTGTGGTGTTGTAAAGGTAGCGATGAATAGCCCTGTTAACATTAATTACCAAGGGATAGGCCAATTTTCAGTGAATTTTACTGGCTAAGGATATGGCGGGAATTTATTAAAAACAAACTGAGTTATTCGTCGGTTTTACCATAACTCAGTTTTTTTATGTCGTCATTTCAGTCGAGGTGTTTACTTGAATGAATCTAATTTGATTTCTCTGTCAAAAATTCTTATTTTATTTTCTATTATTGTATAAATTATGTTGACTCAGTGACATAACGACATTATTTTGCATCTCCATTTTTGACTTACATTACCAACAAGGAAAAAAATCATGACAGAGCCATCAGCGATCAGTTTGATCCCGCCAGTGGTTGTTTTGATATTAGCAATTGTATTAAGAAGACCTATTTTAGCGTTAGTAATAGGTGCTGTTGTGGGTTTGTTAATGCTTGATCCTGTTGAAGCATTAAATAATTTTTCGGAAATATCGTTAAGTGTCATGGCTGATGAAACCATTGGTTGGTTAATCTTAGTATGTGGCACGTTTGGTGCGCTAATCGCTTTACTCGTTCGAACGGGCGGGGCATTCGCATTTGGAAAAAATGCACTGAAGGTAGCTAAAGGCCCTAAATCATCATTAATGATGACATTTGTTTTAGGTGTTGCCATTTTTATTGATGACTATCTTAATGCATTAACTGTGGGTGAAACCATGAAGCGAGTGACGGATAAATTTCGTATTTCTCGTGAAATGTTGGCGTATGTTGTCGATTCCACAGCCGCACCTATTTGTGTTCTCGTCCCTTTATCGACGTGGGCTGTGTTTTTTGGCGGCTTACTTGTTGATAACGGTATAGCAGAACCTGGGCAAGCAATCTCAGTTTATATGCAAGCCATTCCATATATGCTTTATGCATGGGTTGCTGTGATTATGGTTCCTTTAGTCATTTTAGGGGTGATGCCGCTTATTGGTCCGATGAAAAAGGCTGAGTTAAAAGCAAAGCAAGGTATTGGGATACCGGTTGATGAGTCAGCTGATATTCAAACCAGTAATGACTATGCCGTTAAGGCGATGGAAGATGAATTTAAAACGGCTGATCATCAAGGAAAATTACATAATTTCCTTGTGCCGATTATGATGCTTGTTGGTTTTACCGTATATTTTGATATTGATGTGTGGCTTGGTTTGTTAGCGACCATGACAATTACGATCCCTTATTATGCTGTGCAGCGTTTAATGCCTTTTGCTGAAATGATGGAGCAAATGATTGATGGCTTTAAAAGTATGTTACCCGCAATTGGGACAGTGATAGCAGCATTTATTTTTAAAGATGTATGCGATAAGTTGCTGTTACCTCAATATGTAATTGAGAGCTTAAGTCCCTACATGACAGCACAGTTTTTACCTGCAGTCGTGTTTGTTGCAATGGCATTATTAGCCTTTGCTACGGGGTCAAGCTGGGGGATTTTTGCCGTATCGATTCCCATTGTTATGCCGCTTGCTCAAGCAGTCGGCGCGGACATTCCGTTAGTGATCGGTGCATTACTTTCAGCATCATCCTTTGGGAGTCAAGCTTGCTTTTACAGTGATTCTACAGTGTTAGCAGCGCAAGGTGCAGGGTGTAACTTAGTCAGCCATGCCATCACTCAGTTGCCATACACTTTGATTGCGGCAAGCATCACCGTGATAGGTTTTATTGTGATAGCGTAATAATGTGACCACATGAAGTCGACGCGACTTATCTGTCGTGGCTAATGATGTTAAAACCAGTGCTTGTCACTGGTTTTTTATTATCTGGAGTTCAGCCTAATGAATGACAAGAACACTGAAAAGTTTACGGGTTGTAAAATGGCGTTAATTTCAGGCCGTCAGTTGGTCGTGTATTTAAGAGATAACCTTGCAACCATTCCTTATCCCAATTGTTGGGACTTTCCAGGTGGTGGGCGTGAGGGGAACGAAACAGCTGAAGAGTGTGTGCTTCGTGAATTGAATGAAGAGTTTTCACTTGTTTTAACTAAAGCGTGTTTGGTATATAAACAAATCGACATTAATCAAACTGGTAATGGTAACGCTTATTTTTTTGTAGCTCATATTGATAATGAACAGCTTGATAAGATTAGGTTCGGAAATGAAGGCCAGTATTGGAGGCTGATGGATATTGAAGATTACCTAGATCACCCACAAGCTATTAACTCTTTACAGCAGCGACTTAAACGATATCTAGCCGAAATAGATTATTGATGAATACTTAAAATGACATCAACTAAAACAAGGGTTTGTTTTGTATATTCCAAAAAATCTAAGAATTAATGATTTAACATCCCTCCATAAGTTTGTTGCTGATTATGGTTTTGCTGTCATCACAACTGCGGATCTAACTGCGTCCCATTTACCCTTATTACTTAAACCAGATGAAGGTGAATTGGGCACACTCTATGGCCATATGGCTCGAGCTAATCAGCACTGGAAGATAGCCGATGGGCAGTCAGTTTTAACTGTTTTTTCAGGCCCACATGGCTATATCTCGCCAACATGGTATGAGAGCAGTCCCGCTGTACCCACATGGAATTATGCGGCTGTACATGTAAAAGGGACTGTCACATTGACAGACGATGAAACAACCTTGTCTATACTTAACGACACTATTGCGAAATATGAACCCAGTTTACTGAGTAGTGAAACCCATGGTCATGATGGTTTTATACCGCCTGACTATAAATTGAAGCTAGCCAAAGCGATAGTGGGCTTTAAAGTAAAAATCGATTCAATTGAAGGCAAAAATAAATTAGGCCAGCATCGTTCTCTGGCCGATCAAAAGGGAGTGCTTGCTGGACTAAGCGAATCAAGTCGATTAGACGATCAGGCGTTACTGGCATATACCAAACTGCACTACCAATAACATGAGTAAGCCGCCCATTTAAAAAATCAACATGAAACACCAGTAATCAGTAGTCTATAGGCACATACAGTAAATCGCACAGTAGGGAGCGACAGTGAATCAGCATAATAAGTTTGAGTCTGTTCAACCGGTAGACGGGTATTATATCGATACGGATAAAACTAAAATCGATATAAATGTCGTCTATGGGTATATTTCCAATTCTTACTGGGCGAAAGATATCCCAATTGAAGTGCTGACCAAAGCCATTGCTAATTCATTATGTTTTGCTGTGTATACCGTGGATGATCAACAAGTTGGTTTTGCCCGCCTTATTACTGATAAAGCCTCTTTTGCCTATCTCGCTGACGTGTTTATTCTTGAGCAACACCGAGGTAAAGGATTAAGCAAATGGTTAATCCATGACATTATGACTCATCCTGAAATTGTCGGTTTACGAAGAATGATGCTAGCGACACGTGATGCTCACGGATTGTATGCTCAGTTTGGTTTCCTCCCAATTGAAAATCCAGAGATCTTAATGCAAATTTGGCGTCCTTCAATCTATCTAAGCTCTCAAAATGATGACTAAAAGACGTTAAAACGATGTAATAATCCATATATCGAACAAGATAAAAGTAATCAATTTGCACATTCTGTGACATTTTCAGCTGTTTATTTATTTTCAACCTAGCAATGATAAGTTAAAGTAATTACTTAATATTTTACTATTTTGTACATTACTTTGGGTTTGGTATGTCGAATTCTCAACAAATTGATAAGACACAAGATTTAGATTTTGTCCGTAAAGCAACGCTCGATACGATCGCAAAGACCATGATTCACTCAAGTGAATTACATGGGTTTGGTTTGTTTGCTACAGATGCCATTAAAGATGAGCAAATTCTTTATTTATTTGATGGCCAAGTGGTATCAATTGCAGACTATGAAAAAATCGAGTCGTTTATGGCAAAAGACATTGCCCCTTATTCGAATTACATTTTCATGGAATGTAATTACCTCAATAATGAAACCTTGTTAGTTAGAAATTTCAGAACTAAATACAGTTATATTAACCACTCAAGAACGCCGAATACTGAAATTAGGTATCACCCAATGCGTCTAGTGGCTATCAAAGAGATTCAAGTTGGTGAAGAACTAACAATTGATTATCGCAAAGAGCAACTTTCTGACGACTATCTAACTAACCCAGAAAAACAATTTTTATAATAATAAGAAATCGTTATGCCGAAAATTCGCGTTATGTGTGTACAGCCTATTGAGGTTGATTCAGAGCAATATGAACAACTCATCAGTAAGAAAAGCCGTATTGGCAAGTTAATTGGGACATTTGATAGAAACCATTTCAAAATTGAATGGCTTAAACAATTCAACGCATTACATCGTGATTTATCAAATTTTAAATGTATTTATCGCAGTGAAGAAAGCAAGGTTTCAAATCTTTTATTAAAGCAAGATCTACAGTCTACAGACTTTCATGTAAATGGTTTGCATGACATCAGTGAGTATCTTGATCTTGAAAATACAACCTATGAATTGGTTTTCGATCAACGATTTTTTAACTTTGTTTTGGTTGTTGAAATACACTTAAACTTACCTGATGACAAAACAGCTGAACTATTATCAACAGAGCTGACAGCAGATGAGCTCGCAGAAAATCAAGGCGCTGATTTTTATAATAATCTGAGAAATTTATTAGTAAAAGAGCACGACACTAGCGCACTCAGTCAATGGGGTAATGCAGTACGTTTAGAAGTGTGTAAAAGAATTCAGGCTATTAGCCATATTCCGTTAAAAAGTAGCCACAGACCATTAGCTTATATCGGTAATAATTCAGGAAATTTCACTTTCTTTGTCGAAGCTAGCCCGCAAGATAAACAAATGAAGCAGCAGTTTTTAGCCTGTAATGCTAAAGCTGAGCGTGTTAAAGGTAATAATACGACAATTATCGATAATGATTGTGTACATTATGCCTTTTTCAGTCGTTTTCATACGATTATGACGTTAGATATAGGACGATATTACCGATTTGCGCCGATTCAGCATCATATTCAATCAACTTGGTATTACGTCAGTTTTTATAGCCGTGTCTTAGATAAACTAAATAGTCATATTCTTGCAAATGACTCGAAGAAAACCCTTAACTCAAAACGTAATGTTATTGATGAATATATTAATAAGATTGAGTTGCTACGAATGAATAACGAAAATTTCAAATTAGCAATTGAGTCAGACAACGAAGATGTTTATCAAAAAATTGAGTCTAAATGGAATGTCGAAAGCAGCCTAGAGCATGCTAAAACTTACGTTAGTTTTTTTAAAGACTATTTAGAACGTGCTTACGCTCGTAAAGCAGAGCAATCTAATCGTCGCCAAAATCAAATATTGTTCATCATCTCCTGTATCCAAATTTTGGGGTTGATTAGTATTTGGAGTGATTACCTAGGGTTAAGTAAAATAGAGCGCTTTATTAACTCAACAGGTATTCATACTGGTTCCAACGTCGATACCGTTTTGCAAATCAACACTTGGTTACCACTTGGCCTTATTGCAGTATTGGTTTTGTTGATGATGTTGGCTTATATGCGCCGAGACTAATCATCTTAGAAAAGAAAAAAGGAGCAATTGCTCCTTTTTTTATTGGCTTTGTAATTTTTGGTGTTTAAAAAAACGCGTTAATGGCAGCCAGATAAAGCCACAAAATAACCCACTGAGTACGCCAATAAAATGAGATTCGGTTGCGACACGTGCATTGATAATAGCGCTGACACTTTCGCTGGCACCAAAGTACATTTCGTATCCCACTTTGGCAAATACACCTAGCAATAATAAATAACCTGAATTATAGCCTTTACGTATATCTAATAGGGCACCAAAGGTAAATAGGCCATGTAATAACCCGCTGAGTCCGACATAACCTTTAAGCTCTGGAAAAAACCAGTAAAGACCTAATCCTTCTAATACACACAAACTGATAAACAACGAAGCAAACTGACTTATATGGCCTTTGTAATGAGATTCATGTAAAAATAAAATAACCCAAAAGCCTGCAAGGTTCATTAATAAGTGCCACAAGTTTGTGTGTAACAAATTACCTGTGATGATGCGCCAGTACTCACCTTGAGCGATGTTATCGTAGCGATAACTTAATAGATTATCGACATCAATTGTTCCCAATGGGTTCATCGACAAAACAAAGAATACACAGCATGTAATACTGACCAAAATTGCAAAGTAATAGGCACTTGCACTGTTACGACTTCTTCTTGCCATGTTTAAAGTCCGTTTTACCTTATAATATTGTTTATTATAGTGAATCGTTAACACTTTGCTTAACTAAATGCTGTTAAACACAGTCAGGCAATAGAGGTTTATGGCTGACGTTTCAAATCACCTAGCGATTTGTTGGTAAATGATTTGATAAAGTGACACGCGTTTTAACGCGCTGACTTACGATCTAAATCAGCCATAACGCTTTGACGATTGTTAAGGTAATCCTCTAAACCTCTTTGTCTCAATAAACAAGCTGGGCAATCTTCACAACCACTGCCTTTAATGCCGTTGTAACAGGTTAAGGTGTCATCTTTAACGAGAGTGAGTGAGTGGTACTTATCGGCCAATGCCCATGTTTCAGCTTTATTCAGCCACATAAGGGGGGTAACAATATTGAGCGGTTTGTCCATACCAAGCTCTAATGCTTGTTGCATTGATTTGACAAAATCATTTCTGCAATCTGGATAACCTGAAAAATCAGTTTCACATACCCCAGTGATGATTGCATCGCAGCCTAATTGATAGGCATAAATCCCAGCTAATGTTAGAAATAATATATTGCGACCAGGAACGAAGGTACTAGGTAGGCCATTGTCCATTAATTCATGTGAAACCGGAATTGCATCTCGTGTTAATGAAGAAATGGCTAATTCATTTAATAAACTGACATCCATGACTTTATGGCTTGCTACTTTAAGCTTTTTTGCAAGGGCTTGGGCAATGTCGATTTCTTCTCTATGGCGTTGACCATAGTCAAAGGTAATGGCATGGACTTCATCGTATTGAGTCAAGGCTTGAATAAGGCATGTGGTGGAGTCTTGACCACCTGAAAAAACTACAATTGCTTTGGACATTAAAATCACCGGAAAGACAAATATAAGGTAATGGACGAAAGTCATCATTACTATGCACATGTTTGTCTGTTTATTAATAACAAAAGTGCATTTTATCTTATCCAGTATAAAGTTGGCAAAAACTTGCAGCTAGAAACAAAATCATCTATAAATGCGCCCTTGAAATTAATAAGGCTTGCAAATGAATTATCCTGTAAACGAAGTATTTGAAACAATTCAAGGTGAAGGTAGCTTTACCGGAGTACCTGCCATTTTTGTCCGTTTACAAGGCTGTCCTGTGGGTTGTGCTTGGTGTGATACTCAGCAGACCTGGGAAGTGTTAGCTCAAAACAAGGTAAACCAAGCTGATGTAATTCAAGTTGATGGCACTATTGGACGTTGGGCCGAGCATGATGCCAGTAGTTTAATTCAAGCTTTTCAAACCAAAGGATATACCGCAAAGCACATTGTACTGACTGGCGGCGAACCATGTATGTACGATGTCACTGTTTTAACCAGTGAGTTTATTGCTGCAGGTTATGCAGTGCAGATTGAAACTAGTGGCACTTTTGAAGTGCTGTGCCACGACAAGGTCTTTGTGACGGTTTCACCTAAGGTAAACATGAAAGGCGGATATGAAGTGCTTGAGCAGGCGTTAACACGCGCGAATGAGATTAAGCATCCCATAGCAACACAAAAGCACATTGATGAATTAGATGCCTTATTAGCAAATATTGATACGCAAGATAAAGTGGTGTGTTTACAGCCAATTAGTCAAAAACCTAGAGCGACTGAACTTGCGATGAAAACATGTATTGCTAGAAATTGGCGCCTTTCGATTCAAACACATAAATATTTAGATATTGATTAAATAAAAAACCGCTCATTGAGCGGTTTTTTATTGGTGAGGCTAATTGCTTAAGGTTTTAACGAACCACTATGATTAAATTGTGTAAGTTGCTGGTCGAAAAATGCAGTATCGCCGATGTTTTTACTTATCCACTCAGGGTTGTAATAGGTGTCTAAATACCGATCCCCAGAGTCACATAATAAGGTGACTAACGAGCCTTGCTGATTGCGCTGTTTCATTTCACAAGCTAGCTGAAGAATGCCATAAAGGTTAGTTCCTGTTGACGGACCTACTTTGCGACCAATCAGTTTGGCTAGCCAATTCATTGTTGCTAATGATGCTGCATCAGGTATTTTTTTCATATCGTCCACAACCCCAGCGATAAAAGAAGGTTCGACTCTTGGTCTACCAATCCCTTCAATTTTACTGCCGTTTTCACACGTAATGGTGAGATCTCTTTTGTGGTAATAATCGTAAAACACCGAATTCTCAGGGTCGACCACACATAACTGTGTTGGTAATTGTTGGTAATTTAAGTAACGGCCTATGGTTGCAGATGTACCGCCAGTGCCAGGACTCATGACTATCCAAGCGGGAGTAGGGTGCGGCTCTTTCAGCATTTGGTTAAATATAGAGTCAGCAATATTATTGTTGCCACGCCAGTCGGTTGCTCGCTCTGCATAAGTAAACTGATCCATATAATGACCATTAAGCTCAGTGGCTAACTTTTGAGATTCAGCATAAATTTTACTGCTGTGATCAACAAAGTGGCACTGACCACCATAAAACTCAATTTGTTCAATCTTAGTTTTTGCAGTTGAAGATGGCATAACGGCAATAAATGGTAAGCCTAATAATCTTGAAAAATAGGCTTCGGACACGGCGGTACTGCCTGATGAAGATTCGATTATAGTGGTGTTCTCGTTTACCCATCCGTTTGAAAGCGCATATAAAAAGAGTGAACGTGCTAAACGATGTTTTAAACTGCCTGTAGGATGGGTACTCTCGTCTTTAAGGTATATATCAATACCGGAGAGCTGCGGTAAATCGAGCTTGATAAGGTGAGTATCGGCACTTCGCTGAAAATCTGCTTCAATTTTGGCGATTGCTTGATTTACCCATTGCTTTGACATGATGAGATCCCGATTAACAAATAAAAAATCATCATAGACTCAAAGTGGCAATGCTAAAAGGTATACAGATCACTTTATCGATTAAATAACATTAATTGGCGCATCAAACGGGTATAAATAAAGTTTGTTCGACATATTTACTGCTTTAAAGAGAATAGTCTTGAATAGAGAGATAATGGGAGATATTTGAAGCGAGATATACAAGATAAGAAGTGGTGGAGGGAGAAGGATTC
>NZ_JBFRJQ010000018.1:2343-5495 GCF_041468985.1 Shewanella sp. 10N.286.52.A9
GTAATACATTGAGTTCTCAAAACACTTTATTAAGTGTCTTGAATATTCTAAAACTAAGGCGAATTTGTGTAGTGTTAATTCACATGCAAATTATGTAATAAACCAGCTAGTTACGGTACAACTTGAGTTTCTTTGAAACTTATTTGGGTTGTATGGTTAAGTGACTAAGCGTATACGGTGGATGCCTTGGCAGTCAGAGGCGATGAAGGACGTAGTAACTTGCGAAAAGCGTTGGCGAGCTAGTAACAAGCATTTGAGCTAACGATGTCCGAATGGGGAAACCCGGCCACATAAGTGGTCATCATACAGTGAATACATAGCTGTATGAGGCGAACTCGGGGAACTGAAACATCTAAGTACCCGAAGGAAAAGAAATCAACCGAGATTCCCCTAGTAGCGGCGAGCGAACGGGGATTAGCCCTTAAGTCTATGGGGTGTTAGTGGAATGTGTTGGAAAGCACAGCGGCACAGGGTGATAGCCCCGTACACGAAAACTAACCATAGATGAAATCGAGTAAGGCGGGACACGTGACATCCTGTTTGAATATGGGGGGACCATCCTCCAAGGCTAAATACTCCTGACTGACCGATAGTGAACCAGTACCGTGAGGGAAAGGCGAAAAGAACCCCTGTGAGGGGAGTGAAATAGAACCTGAAACCGTATACGTACAAGCAGTGGGAGCGGTTCTTGAGACCGTGACTGCGTACCTTTTGTATAATGGGTCAGCGACTTACGTTTTGTAGCGAGGTTAAGCGAATAGCGGAGCCGTAGGGAAACCGAGTGTTAACTGCGCGTTTAGTTGCAAGGCGTAGACCCGAAACCGAGTGATCTAGCCATGGGCAGGTTGAAGGTTGAGTAACATCAACTGGAGGACCGAACCGACTAATGTTGAAAAATTAGCGGATGACTTGTGGCTGGGGGTGAAAGGCCAATCAAACTCGGAGATATCTGGTTCTCCTCGAAAGCTATTTAGGTAGCGCCTCGAGCGAATACCACTGGGGGTAGAGCACTGTTAAGGCTAGGGGGTCATCCCGACTTACCAACCCTTTGCAAACTCCGAATACCAGTGAGTACTACTCGGGAGACAGACGGCGGGTGCTAACGTCCGTCGTCAAAAGGGAAACAACCCAGACCATCAGCTAAGGTCCCAAAGTTATTGCTAAGTGGGAAACGATGTGGGAAGGCTTAGACAGCTAGGATGTTGGCTTAGAAGCAGCCATCATTTAAAGAAAGCGTAATAGCTCACTAGTCGAGTCGGCCTGCGCGGAAGATTTAACGGGGCTAAGCAATACACCGAAGCTATGGGTTTGCTCTTAGGAGCAAGCGGTAGAGGAGCGTTCTGTAAGCGGTTGAAGGTGAAGGGGTAACCCACACTGGACGTATCAGAAGTGCGAATGCTGACATGAGTAACGATAATGGGGGTGAAAAACCCCCACGCCGAAAGACCAAGGGTTCCTGTCCAACGTTAATCGGGGCAGGGTGAGTCGACCCCTAAGGCGAGGCTGAAAGGCGTAGTCGATGGGAAACAGGTCAATATTCCTGTACTTTTGCTAACTGCGATGGAGAGACGGAGAAGGCTAGGCTAGCGCGGCGTTGGTTGTCCGCGTTTAAGGTTGTAGGCTGTTCACTTAGGCAAATCCGGGTGAACATTAGGCTGAGAGCTGATGACGAGCCGCTAAGGCGGTGAAGTAGTTGATGCCATGCTTCCAGGAAAATCTTCTAAGCTTCAGGTTAGTAGGAATCGTACCCCAAACCGACACAGGTGGTCGGGTAGAGAATACCAAGGCGCTTGAGAGAACTCGGCTGAAGGAACTAGGCAAAATGGTACCGTAACTTCGGGAGAAGGTACGCTCCTGACGGTGATGAGACTTGCTCTCTAAGCTGTTGGGAGTCGCAGATACCAGGTGGCTGCAACTGTTTATCAAAAACACAGTACTGTGCAAAATCGCAAGATGACGTATACGGTATGACGCCTGCCCGGTGCTTGAAGGTTAATTGATTGGGTTATCTTCGGAGAAGCTCATGATCGAAGCCCAAGTAAACGGCGGCCGTAACTATAACGGTCCTAAGGTAGCGAAATTCCTTGTCGGGTAAGTTCCGACCTGCACGAATGGCGTAATGATGGCCACGCTGTCTCCAGCCGAGACTCAGTGAAGTTGAAATTGCGGTGAAGATGCCGTATACCCGCGGCTAGACGGAAAGACCCCGTGAACCTTTACTATAGCTTGGCACTGAACATTGAACCTACATGTGTAGGATAGGTGGGAGACTTTGAAGCTTCGTCGCTAGATGGAGTGGAGTCAATCTTGAAATACCACCCTTGTAGTTTTGATGTTCTAACCGCGGCCCCTAATCGGGGTTCGGGACAGTGCCTGGTGGGTAGTTTGACTGGGGCGGTCTCCTCCCAAAGAGTAACGGAGGAGCACGAAGGTTGGCTAAGTACGGTCGGACATCGTACGGTTAGTGCAATGGCATAAGCCAGCTTAACTGCGAGACATACACGTCGAGCAGGTACGAAAGTAGGTCATAGTGATCCGGTGGTTCTGTATGGAAGGGCCATCGCTCAACGGATAAAAGGTACTCCGGGGATAACAGGCTGATACCGCCCAAGAGTTCATATCGACGGCGGTGTTTGGCACCTCGATGTCGGCTCATCACATCCTGGGGCTGAAGTCGGTCCCAAGGGTATGGCTGTTCGCCATTTAAAGTGGTACGCGAGCTGGGTTCAGAACGTCGTGAGACAGTTCGGTCCCTATCTGCCGTGGGCGTTGGATGATTGAAGGAAGCTGCTCCTAGTACGAGAGGACCGGAGTGGACGAACCGCTGGTGTTCGGGTTGTTATGCCAATAGCATTGCCCGGTAGCTACGTTCGGAATCGATAACCGCTGAAAGCATCTAAGCGGGAAGCGAGTCCTAAGATGAGTCATCCCTAGGAATTTAATTCCTCTAAAGAGCCGTTCGAGACTAGGACGTTGATAGGCAGGGTGTGTAAGCGTTGTGAGGCGTTGAGCTAACCTGTACTAATGACTCGTGAGGCTTAACCATACAACCCAGATGAGTTTTATCTGAGTTGATGGTAACTAGATTTATTACTTACTGTTGAAGGTAAGACTTAGTGAAGAATATAAAGCGCTTAATAAAGTAGAAAACT
>NZ_JBFRJQ010000019.1:0-44146 GCF_041468985.1 Shewanella sp. 10N.286.52.A9
GCCCAGTATCGACCACCATTTCTTCTGCTTTACCTCATTAAATTCTCAAGTTTGATCTAAACACCAACAGTTCATTGTTTTCTGTTTGATGTTCTATTCAATTTTACTGTGTTCTACACTTTTTGTTTTCAAAGCCTATTACTCGTTTTTTGCAAAGCATGTGCAAATCTTAATAAACCAGAGTATTTAACGAGAAAGCTAGTCTATATCCACTCTGCATATTGTTGAGCCATAAAAGCCGCTCAGTGATTACATTGAACGGCTTTGTACTTTATAAACTCAATTTAAGCTTAATCGATCCCTAAGAACCCACCTGTTTGATGTGCCCAAAGCTGTGCGTAGATCCCACCCGATTTAATTAATTCTTGATGCGTACCTTGCTCAACTATTTTGCCTTTGTCTAATACGATCAATCTGTCCATTGCAGCGATAGTTGATAAGCGATGAGCAATAGCAATTACCGTTTTACCTTGCATCAACTCATACAAACTTTCTTGAATCGCAGCTTCAACCTCTGAATCTAATGCCGATGTCGCTTCATCAAGTAAAAGGATCGGCGCATTTTTAAGTAGAACACGGGCTATAGCGATACGTTGACGCTGACCACCAGACAATTTCACACCACGCTCACCCACTTGTGCATCTAAGCCGGTATTACCAAATGGATCTGATAAATCCTTAATAAAGTCAGTAGCCTGTGCTTGCGAAATCGCAGCTTCTAGCTGTGCTTCAGTTGCAGTTGGATCGCCGTAGAGTATATTTTCCCTAATCGAACGATGGAGTAAAGAGGTGTCTTGAGTGACCATCCCTATCATTGAACGTAATGAGTCTTGGGTAACATCAGTAATTTTTTGGTCATCGATGGCAACATGGCCTTTTTCGACATCATGAAATCGCATGAGTAAGTTAACTAATGTTGACTTACCGGCACCAGAACGGCCAACTAAGCCGACTTTTTCACCCGCTCTGATATTGAGATTTAAATCGTTAATCACCCCAGAGTCTTCACCATAGTTAAAGCTAACATCATTGAAATCAATTTTGCCGTTGTCGACACAAATATCTTTGGCATCAGGCTTATCTTCAATTTCAATAGGCTTAGATAAGGTGTTCATTCCGTCAGTGACAGTACCGATGTTTTCAAAAAGTGAGCTGATTTCCCACATGATCCACTGTGACATCCCGTTTAAACGTAATGCTAAACTTACCGCAATAGCGATAGCACCAACGGTAATAGCATTATCAGCCCAAAGCCAAATTGAAACAGCAGCAATGGTAAACGCCAGTAAGTAATTAATCCCTTGCACAAGCACATTAATAATCGTGACAAGGCGCATTTGACCATAAACGGTGTGCAAAAAGCCCATCATACTGTCTTGAGCATAATCGGCTTCTTGTTTCGTATGAGAGAATAATTTTACAGTCGAAATGTTGGTATAGCTGTCAACAATACGGCCAGTCATTGTCGAGCGAGCATCAGCTTGCTTGGCTGAAATTGCTTTTAATTTTGGTACTAACTTCCATTGGATGGCGATGTAAGCAAATAACCATACAAGCATAGGCAGCATTAAACGGACATCAGCACTGGCTATCATAACCAGCATAGAGGTGAAATAAATCAAGATGTACATCAATACATCAAGTAATTTCATCACTGTTTCACGAACTGCGAGAGAAGTTTGCATGACTTTAGTGGCAATACGACCTGCAAAGTCATCTTGGTAAAATGAAATACTTTGCTTAAGCAGATATCGATGTGCTTGCCAGCGTATTGCCATCGGATAATTGCCTAATAGAGTTTGATGCACGATAGAGGCGTGTAACCATACGAGTAGCGGGATCACTACCAGCACAATGACAGACATGCCAATTAACGTGTTACCTTCATCTTGCCATAGGGTTTCAGGGTTTTTAGTGACTAACCAGTCGACTAACTTACCCATAAACCCGAAAAGCGAGACTTCTAAAATGGCGAGTGTGGCAGTCAACATCGACATAATAATCAGGTGTTTTTCAAACCCTCGGGTGTAATGGCGACAAAACGCGTACACGCCTTTAGGTGCCTTGGTGGGCTCTTCTTGAGGCAAAGGGTTCGTTAAAGATTCAAAAAATTTAAACATCAACAACTCGAATGAATATTAGTTATTGCTAGGATACCGTAACTTCTGATGCAAGTGTTGAATAGATTGTGACAATCCTTGTGCGAAGTTAATCAGCATTCAGTTCCGTTTTCCGCTAGTTGTGAAGGTAAACATTGGGTAAAGTGACGTTATCTCCATCACTGACTTATCGATATATGATGACTAGTACAAACAACCAGCCACATCCAGATAACGAGCTCGAACCGGTGCTAGAACCTTCAATTGCATGTTTTTTGCCGAATGATGTTTGCAGACAGGCGAGGTTAAGTCGTGACGCACGCTTTGATGGTCGCTTTTTCATTGGCGTAAAAACGACAGGAATTTATTGCCGTTCGATTTGTCCTGCTTCTCCTCCTAAAGAGCAAAATGTGGTGTATTTCGATTCGGCGATAAAGGCTTCTCAAGCTGGGCTGAGGCCTTGTTTACGCTGCCGACCTGACAGTGCTCCAGAATCTAATGCATGGCAGGGTACAAGCACTAGTTTGCAGCGAGCTATTTCGTTAATCGAAGGTGGTAGCCTTTCTGGTGAGAATGCGCAGTCTTTAACGGAATTATCAGCAAGATTAGGGATAAGCTCGCGTTATTTGTCACGTTTATTTAATCAACAACTCGGGACTTCACCTAAAAAATATGCCTTATACAGGCAATTGATGTTTGCGAAACAATTACTACATCAAACCAGTTTATCGATAACGGACGTCGCAATGGCGGCAGGTTTCAATAGCATAAGACGCTTCAATGAAGTGTTTAAATCACAACTACTACTGACGCCAACACAGCTGCGCAAAACCCAAAAAGTAAACAAGTCTGCAGAAACCAATTCGCAAGGTATTAAGTTATTGTTGGATTATCGGCCACCGTATTCATGGCAGGATATTTGGTCGTTTTATCAATTGCGTGCAGTAGATGGTATGGAGTGGCTGAATGAAACAACTTATGCTTATGGGAGAAGTTTTGCTTTTTCATTCAATGAGCAAACAGTGACAGGTGTCTATGAAGTTGTTCCTGTCAAAGGCAAGAATCAATTAGCGTTAACAGTTGAATTTGAACAGACTGAACATATCCGGTATTTACATCAAACCGTGCGATTTATCAGGCAGCGACTAGATTTAGACGCGGATATGGACGTGATTGAACAATCATTTGAGCCGCTGCAGAACTTAGGGATGAAGGTGAAACAAGGCTTGAGAATTCCAGGTACTGCTTCAGTATTTGAGGCGGGGTGTCGCGCAGTACTTGGCCAGCAAGTTAGTGTGATTCAAGCCAGTAAACTTCTCAATATCCTCGTTAAAAATTATGGTGCCGTTAAGCGAGTTGGAGGTAGGGATGTGCAGTTTTTTCCTAGCGCTGAGTCCATCGCTGCAGCGAGTTTAGATGAATTTAAAATGCCTGAATCTCGAAAACGTGCGCTAAAAGGCCTTGGTGACTTTGTTGCTAAAAATCCATTTGCTTGCCCTAGTAAATGGATAGATATAAAAGGCATAGGTCCTTGGACTATTGCTTATGCTCAAATGCGAGGAGAGAGTAACCCTGATGTGTTTCTGGGCGGAGACTTAGTGATTAAAAATCGAATTAAAGCCCTCTTGCTTGCCTTAAATGACTTGCCTGATAACAAGCTGTTTGCGATAGCAAATAAGGGTGAGTTTACCCCTAAGTTGTATCAAACATTCGTTAACAACCTCGCTAAGCAAGTTAGCCCATGGGGCAGTTATCTCACGTTTCAATTATGGAGCCAAAATGAAAATTAATATGTTACCCCCCTTGCATCAATCTATTTTTAAAAGTCCTGTTGGCGATTTAAAGCTGCAAGCTTCAGTGGCAGGTTTAACGCATTTGCAAGTGATTGATAAAGACTCACCTGCCGCAAATTATTCATTATCCTCTGAAATAAAAGCAGCGACTGGCGCAGACATTAGCCAAGCTAAACAATGGATTGAACAAGCTATTCACGAGCTCGAAGAGTATTTTTCAGGCCAAAGAGTTCACTTTGATGTGCCACTTGCTGCCAAGGGGACAGAGTTTCAACAACAGGTTTGGCAAGCGCTAGTTGATTTACCATTTGGCAAAGTCTGCAGTTATGGTGATATTGCCAATAAAATTGAGCGCCCTAGAGCGGTGCGTGCTGTTGGCGCTGCAAATGGGGCAAACCCAATAGCTATTATCGTGCCTTGTCATCGAGTTATCGGTAAGAATGGTACCTTAACTGGTTATGCTTATGGACTTGAGATGAAGCAATTTTTATTAAATCTTGAAAGTCGTTAGCTCTCAATTAGAGCTAAACTATTGGTATTCAGTCAAACTTTTCAAATGATAAACTGGTGGCCGTTTAACCGCTTATTTGACCACCGGTGATACTGGTACACTGTTATCGCTCAAGACTGTTTGCATATGAGTTTAAATTGGATGTTTGGCTTTTTGATGGGAAATACCTGTATCTAATACCGATTAAGGTTATTAATTACTCATAGGTTGCGCAATATCGCTAACTTAACCGGCTCAAATAAGCTAAAATAAACCTTACTGTTTTATTCGATTTATATTTATATTTGAGCACCCTAATTTAATGACATCAGCTAATCATTCTCCTGAAGCTTCACACAACAGTGCAGCCAACTTTGCCGAACTTGGCCTAATTGCACCCATTACCAATCGTCTAAAGGAAATGGAATATAAAACGCCAACGCCGATCCAGGCGCAAGCTATTCCAAGTGTGATTGCAGGAAAAGATATATTAGCGGGTGCCAACACTGGCTCAGGTAAAACGGCCACATTTGTTTTACCCATTTTGCAAAAAATTCATCAAGCACAACAAACGGCGAAAAAAGACAAAGGCAACTTTGTTTCTGCATTAGTACTAGTTCCTACTCGTGAGCTTGCTAAGCAAGTCGCTGATAGCGTTAAATCTTATGCTGTGTATTTTAATGGTGCTATTAAATCAACCGCAGTTTTTGGTGGCGTATCAGCCAATACTCAAATGCTGTCATTGCGTGGCGGCACTGATGTATTAGTTGCAACACCAGGGCGATTGCTAGATTTGATTTCTAGTAATGCTATCAAGCTCGATAAAGTTGATACCTTAGTGCTTGATGAAGCAGATAGAATGCTGAGTCTAGGCTTTACTGAAGAGTTAGCCGCTCTGTTAGCCTTAATGCCTCATAAAAAACAAACGTTATTGTTTTCGGCAACGTTCCCTGAAGAAGTGCGCACCCTCACAGATAGCTTGCTCACCACGCCAGTAGAAATTCAATTACAAAGCGCCGACGCAAGCACGTTAGTTCAGCGTGTTTTTGCCGTAAACCGTGAAAAGAAAACCGCATTACTGGCCGAATTGATTAAACAAAATCAATGGCGCCAAGCACTGATTTTCGTCAATGCTAAAAACAGTTGTAAACACTTAGCTGAAAAACTCTCTAAGCGGGGGATTACAGCAGAAGTGTTCCACGGGGATAAAGGCCAAGGTGCACGTAATCGAGTTCTTGATGGGTTTAAAGCGGGCGATATTGAAGTGTTAATTGCCACCGATATTGCCGCTCGTGGACTCGATATCGAAAAACTTCCAGTGGTCATTAATTTTGATTTACCTCGAAGCCCTGCTGATTACATGCATCGCATTGGTCGAAGTGGTCGTGCAGGTGAAGTCGGCTTGGCCATTTCGTTAATTGCACACGCTGACTTCCATCACTTTAGTGTGATTGAAAAGAAAAACAAAATTCGTTTAGAACGTGAAACCTTTGTTGGATTTGAACCTGACGAAGAGGCGCCTGAAGATGAAGACGTTACTAAGCCTGTGGCAAAACCTGCAGGAACAGGCAAAAAGAAGAAAAAAAACAAAGTACCAGTGAATGTTGATATTTGGCATTCAGCTGCAAAAGATAAACAATAATACTGGCGACTTAATGGGCAGAATGCGTGATGCATCTGTTCAATGAGGCTGTCAGGGTTTTACATCCTACCTATGAAATAAGAGCAACCATTAAATATGAAGCAGTTATTTTGGTTAGTTGACGACGTGATTGCCGGTCGTAGTGGCCCTAATAAGGATGAATGGGATTTAGCAGAATTAAAAGCCGCCGGAGTGGGCGCAGTTTTATCGGTCAATAACGGGGGTAATGTTGATACTGATGAGATTGAGAAACAAGGTTTACGCTATTTGTGTACTCCTTTTTCACGCAACATTCCTCCACAAGAGGGAGATGTGGCGATTTGTGTTAGCCAAGCGAGAAAAGCGCTAGCGTTTATCAGGCAATGTGAAGCTGACAATGTCGCCGTGATGATCCATTGTTGCTCAGGTAAAGACAGAACTGGGATAATGATGGCATATTATTTAATGGATAATGGCGCAGCGCCAGTTCATGCAGTCAGCCAAGTTCGCAGTGTTCGTGATATTGCATTTAGCGCTGAAGGCTGGGACCAACTGGTGTTTGATGTGCTATACGCGCTGCAAGATTAAATTAAGTGAGGGCTAATTGACGTTAATATAGCCCTCAACAATAAACTGCTGTTATTCGAAGCGTTATAAATCGAATATAAAATAATCGAGAAAGGGAAACTTGATGCTTAAAAATAAATACATATTACTGCTTTGCTATGTGTTTGCTTTTATTGTGTCGGGCTGTGCCTCCAAGGTCGATTTTGCCCCCCTTGAAAAGCAGTATAAGTTTAACCCGCCTACCGATACATCCCTCGCTAACTATATAAACTCTCAGAAAAAGCCAAACTTAACAGGCATAAAAGCTTTATCAGATGGTATTGATGCCTTTATCGCAAGGCTGGCGATGATAGATAGCGCGCAAAAGAGTATTGATCTGCAATATTACATTTATCGAAATGATGAAACAGGGAAAATACTTACCTTGTTTTTATATAATGCAGCTGAGCGTGGAGTTCGAGTTCGTATCCTTCTTGATGATCTGACGACTGCTAACCATGACGATGGGTTATTGGCTGTTGCAAATCACCCTAATATTTCTATTAGGTTATTTAATCCCTCATACGAACGTCAGTATCGTGGTTTAGCATTCTTAAGTGATTTTGGCCGCATGAACCATCGGATGCATAACAAATCATTGACCATTGATAACCTCGTAACCATTGTTGGTGG
Organism: Shewanella sp. 10N.286.52.A9; assembly: GCF_041468985.1. NCBI lineage: Bacteria > Pseudomonadati > Pseudomonadota > Gammaproteobacteria > Alteromonadales > Shewanellaceae > Shewanella > Shewanella sp. 10N.286.52.A9. The sequence continues at coordinate 7,243 of NZ_JBFRJQ010000019.1, forward strand.
TCGAAATATTGGTGGTGAGTACTTTTCCGCCAATGAGAATGTTGAGTTTGGTGACTTAGATGTGCTGGCTGTAGGCGAAGCTGTTGATGAAGTCTCAAATCAGTTCGATATTTATTGGAACTCTGAACAGGTACAAAGCATTCAGCAGCTTGCTGATGCAAATGAGCTTAATTCTGATCTTGAGATGCTAAAGGTAAAGGCTGCTGAGTTTGAAGCCACATTAACCCAAGACGAGTACGTTAAACGTCTTGAAAACAGTAGCTTGATTGAGAGGCTTAAAAATAAAACGTTAGATTGGTATTGGGGAGAAGCTCATGTGGTGTTCGATCCGCCAAATAAGCTTGAACAAGGCCGTGAAGATGGCATTTTACTTGATGATTTAGCTTTCTTTTTTAATCAAACTCAGCATAAATTGTTAATAGTATCGCCTTACTTTGTTCCTGGTGATGAAGCCACAAATGGACTAATTAGTGCGGTCAAAGAAGGTAAACAAATTACCATTGTCACCAATAGCCTTGCAGCGACCGATGTCCTTGCTGTTCATGCTGGTTACCAACAATATCGTCAAAAATTAGTAGAAGGTGGCGTTAAAATTTATGAAGTTCGAGGCGATGCAACTGAGAAAAAATCGAGCTGGAAAGGGAGCAGTAAAACCAGCTTACATGCTAAAACCTTTGTCATAGATGAAGAGATAATTTTTGTCGGTTCGTTTAATTTCGACCCTCGTTCGGCCTTAATTAATACAGAAATGGGCTTAGTTATCGAGAACGCGCAATTCGCTCAAGATATATTAAATGGGATAGCCATTACTGCAGATGAAAAAGCTTACGAACTCAGTATTGAAGAAGGTGACTTAGTCTGGCTTGATAACCTCAATGATAAAGTGATTTATGCTGAGCCTGGTGCGGGTTTTTGGCGTAAGTTTATGGCAGATTTTTTATCATTGTTGCCAATAGAGTCACAACTTTAACTTTTCTCAATCATTAATCTAAGCTGTGATTTGCTATGCCATTTAGGTTGTGATTAACTCAATTCGACATGGTGCTGAGTGTTAATGTTTTTAGCAGAATACTTGTTCATGAGCACCCGTTTTTGTATCAGCTACCTGCGAATGATTATGTTAGTGTTGCTGTAAACTTAGCACAGTTGTTATTGGATGGTTTATGAAGAGCAAAGCAGGCCAGTCACAAGGGTTACTCCTTTTTCATTTAACCCAAATGCAGCAGTTTGCCCTCGGTACTTTAAAAATTCGTGAAATAGTGCCTTTTAGCGCGTTATCGAAAATCCCTCAGTCTCATCCTTATATTCTTGGCACATTAACTGTGCGTGGTAAAACCATTGCCATTATTGATATGGCAGGTGCAATTGGATTTAAACCGATCGCTAAATCAGAACAAGAAAAGTGTTATGTGATTATTACTGATTGTCAGCGTATGGTGATTGGTTTTCTGGTTCGTGGCATTGATAAGATCATTGAATGTAATTGGCGTGATATTGAAGCGCCAGCGGCTAATTTAGGTCATTCCGCTTTTTTAACTGGGGTAACTCGAGTGGATGATAAGCTAGTGCAGTTGCTGGATGTTGAGTTGCTTATGGCAAAACTATTCCCACAAGATCCAGCAACAAGTCGCGCAATGCTCACCGATGTTCAGCGTGAGCGATTAAAGCCAATGCGGATTTTGCTTGTCGATGACTCAAAAGTCGCTAGAAAGCAATTATCTGACGCCCTTGATTCAATCAACATTGCTTATGACGTTACCGCTGATGGTCATGATGCATTGACCATTATGCAAGAAGCGGCCAACCAACAAAAACCAATTAATATCTTAGTTAGTGACATTGAAATGCCGGGGCTTGATGGATACGAGTTGGCATTTGAAGTTAAAAACAATCCTGATTTGGCTGATGCCTATATCATTTTACACACGTCATTATCGAGTGAGATAAGTGTAAGTCAGGCACATCAAGTTGGCGCCAACGAAGCCTTAACCAAATTTGATGCCCATGAATTAATCGAAGCCATGCTACGAGGGGCGAAATAACAATTTTTAAATGATTTAACCCACTGCATCATAATTAGTCACATGTTGGCTAAATGTGGTTTGTTTGGTAATAGCGAGTAATATTAGCGCATCATTTCTTCTCTAGACTAGACTTTAGCCAATTCATCCGATATATACCTATCAGAGCTTATTAAAAGCCGCACAAATATTAGAGCTTACTAAAAGCCATAAATATAATAATCATAGGTCAAGCAATGAATCAAAATCCATCTCTGTTAGCGCGGGTCGCTAGCGGTAGCTTAGTGCTACAAATTCTCGCCGGTATTATTCTAGGTGTTATTTTAGCCACTTTCTCGACTTCAGCAGCCACACAAGTTTCTTTTTTAGGAAGTTTGTTTGTTGAAGCACTGAAAGCGGTTGCACCTATTTTAGTCTTTATTCTCGTTGCTTCATCGATAGCAAATCAAAAGAAAAATACCCAGACTAATATGCGCCCTATTATTGGCTTATATTTAGTCGGTACTTTAGCGGCGGCATTAACGGCTGTGGCATTTAGTTTTGCATTTCCAACAACGTTACTGTTGGCTGGCGGTGTTGAAGGTTCTAATCCGCCACAAGGCATTGCCGAAGTGTTAAATACTTTGTTATTTAAAATTGTTGATAATCCAGTCAATGCATTATTAACAGGCAACTACATTGGTATTTTGGCATGGGCAGTGGGTCTGGGGATCACGTTACATCATGCTAGTGAATCAACTAAAAAAGTCGTGTCGGATTTAAGTGATGGTGTGACTAAGATTGTTCGCTTTGTTATTCGTTTCGCCCCAATTGGTATTTTTGGTTTAGTATCAGGCACTATCGCAGAAACGGGATTTGATGCATTAGCAGGTTACGCACAGTTATTAGCCGTACTCGTTGGCGCGATGTTGTTTATTGCATTAGTTGTTAACCCAATTATTGTGTACCTGAAAATTCGCCGTAATCCTTACCCATTAGTATTAAAGTGTTTACGCGAAAGTGGTGTGACGGCATTCTTTACTCGTTCAAGTGCGGCAAACATTCCTGTCAACATGGCCTTATGTGAAGAGTTAAAGCTTCATAAAGACACTTATTCAGTATCAATTCCGTTAGGTGCAACCATTAACATGGGCGGTGCGGCAATCACGATTACAGTGCTGACATTAGCTGCTGCAAATACCTTAGGTATTCAAGTAGACTTTCTAACTGCTGTGTTATTGAGTGTAGTTGCGGCAGTTTCTGCATGTGGCGCTTCAGGTGTTGCAGGTGGTTCATTACTACTGATCCCATTAGCATGTGGTTTATTCGGTATCTCGAACGACGTTGCAATGCAAGTGGTTGCAGTGGGCTTCATTATTGGTGTGGTTCAAGACTCAGCTGAAACCGCGCTTAATAGTTCTACTGACGTGGTATTCACTGCTGCGGCATGTGAAGCTGCTGAAGCAAAAGAAAACAGCTAAAGCTTATTGTAAGCATTAAAAAACCGCTCGTATGAGCGGTTTTTTTTTGAGTTTACAGTTTTTCTACAGCTTAGTTAGTACATCTAAGAATATACTTAGTCGCTAAAAGGGTGCTTACTGAAAAAGGTGCGCTGCTTTTGGGTGTACGGATGGGTTATGGTTAGCATTTGCGCATGCAAACTTAACCTATCCCTTAGTGCGATAGTCTGCTCATCTGCATAAAACGCATCACCAAGGAGCACGTGGTTGAGTGCAAGCATATGAACACGCAGCTGGTGAGTTCGGCCCGTTTCCGGTATTAATTTAACTAGGGTATGTTCTGGATGCCTTTCAATGACTTCGTAATGGGTAATTGCGGCCTTGCCAGTTTCTGAAACAACCTGAAATGGCGGATTACTTTTGTCTGCAGCTAATGCTAAATCGACCGTACCTGAATCATTTTCAATTCGTCCTTTCACCTCAGCGATGTAGACCTTCTTGGTTTTACGGTCTTGGAATTGGGTTTTTAAATGAGATTCAGCTTTTTTATTACGTGCAAACACCATAATGCCTGAAGTATCGCAGTCTAAGCGGTGTACTAAAATAGCCTCGGGGAACAGCTTTTGAACACGTGTGATAGCACAATCGTGGGTTGCTAGTGCTTTACCCGGATTAGCAAGTAACCCAGCAGGCTTATTAATCACAATGATATCGCGGTCTTTGTAGCGAATATCAAGCCAAGGGATACTAGGAGGTTGGTAATCAAAAATTTGCATTAAGTGGCATCGGTTTACAAGAATAATCGGCTATTTTAGCAAACTTTTAGCTGTGCAGTAACGCTTAAACACACAGCATGTGGGTAATAATTGCAACTTAGAGGTGAGGTGAGTATTTATGGCAGGTATTGTTCTGGTGTTTTTCGGCTGTAAATACGGCTGTATGCCATTAACTGCGGGTAGAAGGTTCTAAATGCGATTTCAATATCAACATACAACTTATCGACATCTTTAATGGCCGTTTTAAAGAGTTCTGGCTTTGATATACGTCGGCTAACCCCTTCGATGGCTTTATTCATCCCTTGTTTAGTTTTATAGGCGGATAACCAGTCTTGTTCGATAATGCTAGGAGCAATAAGTTGCAGCTTTTCAGGCAGCTCTTCTGTGGTGTCTAAACTGTGATATGCCTTCTTAGTAAAATCGGCAAGTGAGTCTTGATGGTATTCTTCCCAATAAAAAGCCAAGTAATGATCAAATGCTAAATCGATAAGGATGGGAGCAACTCTTTTAGAGGATTTAGGGAACAATTTAATTAAATCCACAATTATTTCATGGCTATCGGTAATTTTATCAATTTGTCTATGTAGCCAAATTCCTTGCTGAAGATGTTTTGGGAAGTGTTTTATATCGCCTTTTGCAAAGTCACCAGCGAGATTGGCTGCCAAATGAGTATCACTAATATCGGCTAGATGTAGGTGTGCAAGAAAGTTCATATTTTGTACTTTTAATTTTTGAGTTTTTCAGTATGATGCTAAACCACGCAGACAGAAATTAACCATCAATTAGCATTTTTTATAAGTCTAGAATCAATCATATAGATTTCTACTCAAATGTCATTGCTATTATTTCTGAGGGACGTTGCGACATAATAAATAATCGGTTTAAGGATCACGGATGATGAAAAACTGGATAATGTCAGTATTGGGACAGCAACCTAATCGTAAACGCACAAAAATCGAAATTGATCTCCGCTTTGAAAAGCAATCCTTTCGCCCTGAACCCCAAGCGCTTGCCGAAGAAAACGATTCAATTAAAACCCATTCCGGTATCCCTGATTTAGACAGTAATGTGAGTCAATTTAAATCACCTAATTCCAAATAACGATTCACTCATAGATAGTAGACTTCATTGTATTAACGGCTTTGCCTGTTACTCGCTTTTCCTCCTAGCCGATGATTAATATTCGGGCATCGGATTTACTGTGTAATCTTCAAGCACTATTTATTGCGATAAACTTGATATTAACGGCTGGTAGTCCTAGACTAGCGCCCGTTTTTATTGTCCTTTGAATAGAGTATAGATATGCGCGTTGCTGACTTTTCTTTTGATTTACCTGATGAACTTATTGCTCGTTACCCAATGGCAGAACGTAATGCATCAAGATTACTAACGCTTGATGGAAATAGCGGTGCATTAGAGGATCAGCAATTTACTGACGTATTATCAAAGGTTAATCGTGGCGATTTAATGGTGTTTAATAACACTCGCGTTATTCCTGCACGTTTGTTTGGCCAAAAAGCGTCAGGTGGAAAGTTAGAAATACTTGTCGAAAGAATGTTGGATGATAAGCGTATTTTAGCCCATGTGCGTTGCTCAAAATCTCCAAAAGTTGATTCAATCGTTATCTTAGATGGCGGTTATGAAATGACAATGCTCAAGCGTCATGACGCATTGTTCGAACTTGAATTAGACGCTGATAAAACAATCTTAGAAGTGTTAGAAGAAGTGGGCCACATGCCGCTTCCGCCTTACATCGACCGCCCTGATGAAGATGCAGACAAAGAGCGCTATCAAACGGTTTATAATCAAACCCCAGGTGCAGTCGCAGCGCCAACAGCAGGCTTGCATTTTGATGATGCCATGCTTTCGGCGTTAAAAGATAAAGGGGTTAACATTGCTTTTGTTACTTTGCATGTCGGTGCTGGCACCTTTCAACCTGTTCGAGTTGATACGATTGACGAGCACGTGATGCATTCTGAGTGGGCTGAAGTCTCGCAAGAAGTTGTCGATTTAATCGCTGAAACCAAAGCTGCGGGTAATCGCGTGATTGCCGTAGGAACCACTTCGGTTCGTTCACTTGAAAGCGCAGCTAAAGCAAGTGGGGAGGCTCCTCTTGCCGCGTTCAAAGGCGATACGGATATCTTCATTTTTCCTGGTTACGAATTTAAAGTGATTGACGCAATGGTGACCAATTTCCATTTACCCGAGTCGACGTTGATTATGTTAATTAGTGCATTTTCGGGTTTTGACAATGTGATGAATGCCTATCAACACGCGATCGAACAAAAATACCGCTTTTTTAGCTATGGCGATGCCATGTTTTTAACTAAAAAAGCCCCGTAACGTTTGATTTTGATCTAAAATACCCGCCCACAGAGGTGGGTATTTTTTTGGGTTAATTTTAGCTTTAACCTTGAAGTTATCGCTAATGCCCTCATGTCTTATGCAACAACAACGAGTCAGACTGTTTATCTGGCAAGGTGAAATATGAATTTTGAACTTGATACAACAGACGGACGCGCACGTCGCGGTCGTTTAGTTTTTGAACGTGGTACGGTTGAAACCCCAGCATTTATGCCAGTTGGTACTTACGGTACTGTAAAGGGTATGACACCTGAAGAAGTCCGTGCAACGGGTGCTGATATTCTATTGGGTAACACGTTCCATTTGTGGCTACGTCCTGGTGAAGAAATCATGCGTAAGCATGGTGATTTACATGACTTTATGAATTGGCAACGTCCTATTTTAACCGACTCGGGTGGGTTCCAAGTATTCAGTTTGGGTGATATTCGTAAAATCACCGAAGAAGGCGTGCACTTTCGTTCACCAATTAATGGTGAGAAGATTTTTTTAGATCCAGAAAAGTCGATGCAAATTCAAAACTCATTAGGCAGTGATGTTGTGATGATTTTTGATGAATGTACTCCTTACCCAGCAACACATGATGAAGCGCGTAAATCGATGCAAATGTCATTGCGCTGGGCACAACGTTCACGTGACGAGTTTAATCGCTTAGAAAACCCTAATTCGCTGTTCGGCATCGTTCAAGGTGGCGTTTACGAAGATTTACGTGATGAAAGCGTTAAAGGGCTAACAGACATTGGCTTTGATGGTTATGCTGTTGGTGGGTTAGCCGTTGGTGAGCCTAAAGAAGATATGCACCGCATCCTTGAGCATGTATGTCCTCAGTTACCACAAGATAAACCTCGTTATTTAATGGGCGTAGGTAAACCTGAAGATTTAGTTGAAGGTGTTCGTCGTGGCGTTGATATGTTCGATTGTGTAATGCCTACACGTAATGCCCGTAATGGCCATTTATTTACATCAGAAGGCGTGATTAAAATTCGTAACGCTCGCCATCGTGATGATACATCGCCATTAGATGAAAGCTGTGATTGTTATACTTGTAAGAACTACTCACGTGCTTACCTGTATCACTTAGATCGCTGTAATGAGATTCTAGGTGCTCGTTTAAACACCATTCACAACCTACGTTACTATCAAATTTTGATGGAAGGTTTGCGTGGTGCTATTCAGACGGGTACATTAGACGCCTTCGTGACAGATTTCTACACCAAGTTAGGTCGTGAAGTTCCACCTGTACCAGAGTTAAAAGACTGATTTTTAATTTAGAAAACAAGAAGAGAGTAATATGTTTATTTCAAATGCATACGCAAACGCAGCAGGCACTCCACAAGGTGGCGGCACTATGGAACTGATTTTCATGCTAGTAGTTTTTGGCTTGATCTTCTACTTCATGATTTTCCGTCCTCAGTCTAAGCGCGTTAAAGAGCACAAAAACTTAATGTCAGCATTAAGTAAAGGTGATGAAGTGCTAACAAGCGGCGGCATTTTAGGCAAGATTGCTAAAATCAGTGACGACAGTGATTACGTTTTATTAAGCATTAATGAAACTAGCCAAATCACTATTAAAAAGGATTATGTTGCAGCGGTATTGCCTAAAGGCTCTATCCAGTCGTTGTAAGCCAAGAGGGCTCAGGTGTGTTAAATAAATACCCAATGTGGAAAAACATCATGGTGTTGCTTGTCATCACCATTGGTGGTTTCTATGCAATTCCAAACCTTTTTGGTGAGGACCATGCGGTACAAGTCGTAGCGACTCGTGGCGCGGAAGTCACGGCTTCAACACTATCGTCAGTAAATGGATTACTTGAGAGTAAAGGCATTGCGGTTAAGCGCGCTGAGCTCGAAGACGGGCAATTAATTGTCCGTGTTCAAAATGCTGAACAGCAATTGTTAGCAAGAGAAGCCATTGCTGAAAGTTTAGGTGATAAATATACCGTTGCGTTAAATCTAGCGCCTGCTACTCCAGAGTGGCTTGAAGCTGTTGGCGGAACGCCAATGAAGCTAGGTCTAGATTTACGTGGCGGTGTTCACTTCTTAATGGAAGTGGACATGGGGGAAGCCATCCGCAAGATGGAAGAAGCCAAAATTGCTGACTTTAGAAGTCAATTACGTGAGCAAAAGATTCGTTATGCTGGTGTCAGAAAAACAGCAAAAGGATTGGAAATTAAGTTCCGTGATGCTGATAACTTGGCAAAAGCTGAGCGCTACTTAAAATCATTAAGTAACGACATGGTATTTACCGACAACAGTGTTGGTGAAAACTATATGCTTCACGCAAATATGAGTGATGTATACCTTAAGCAAATTAAGGAAGAAGCTCTTCAGCAAAACATTACGACTATCCGTAACCGTGTTAATGAGCTAGGTGTAGCTGAGCCCGTGGTACAGCGTCAAGGTGCTGAGCGCATCATTGTGCAGCTTCCTGGTGTTCAAGATACTGCTCGTGCAAAAGAAATTCTTGGTGCAACAGCATCGATTGAATTTCGTATGGTTGACGAAAATGCGGATCAAGCAGCAGCTGCAAATGGTCGAGTACCAGCCTCTTCTGAAGTATACCCTCGTCGCTCTGGCGGTATTGCTGTATTGAAAAAAGAAGTCATGTTAACAGGTGATCATATTACCGGTGCACAACCTTCTTTTGATGAATACAGTCGTCCTCAAGTGTCTATTAACTTAGATGCGAAAGGCGGTAATATTTTCTCTAACGTGACCAAAGATAACATTGGCAAGCCAATGGCAACGTTGTTCATTGAATATAAAGATAGCGGGCAACGTAATCCTGACGGCACGGTAAAAATGACTAAGATTGAAGAAGTCATTTCTGTTGCTACGATTCAGGCGCGTCTTGGTCGTAACTTTGTGATTAATGGTCTTGATCATGCCGAAGCACAAAGCCTGGCATTATTGTTACGTGCCGGTGCCTTGATTGCGCCTGTGACGATTGTTGAAGAACGTACAATTGGTCCAAGTCTAGGTGCTGAAAACATCGAAAACGGTAAAATGGCAATGATTTGGGGTATGGCAATCGTACTTATCTTCATGCTGGTTTATTACCGTGCATTTGGTGTTATTGCTAACTTAGCGCTTACTGCTAACTTAGTGATGGTTGTTGGTGTGATGTCAATGATTCCTGGAGCGGTACTAACGCTTCCTGGTATTGCTGGTATGGTACTGACTGTCGGTATGGCGGTTGATGGTAACGTCCTTATTTTCGAACGTATTCGTGAAGAATTACTGGCAGGCCGTAGTGTGCAACAAGCGATTCATGAAGGTTACGGTAACGCATTTTCTACTATTGCTGATGCGAACATTACCACCTTTATGACAGCCTTGATTTTGTTTGCTGTGGGTACGGGTGCTGTAAAAGGTTTCGCTGTAACTCTAATGATTGGTATCGCAACGTCTATGTTTACTTCTATTGTGGGAACTCGCGTAATTGTGAATCTCATGTGGGGTGGTAAACGCGTTAAGAAACTATCTATCTAAGGGAGGAGTTGACCATGTTACAAATATTTTCAGTTACCAAAATGATCGACTTCCTAAAGCATGCGAAAGTCATCAGTATTTTTTCAATGTTTTTGGTTATCGCCTCTTTAACCTCTTTAGGTGTAAAAGGGATTAACTGGGGACTTGATTTTACTGGCGGAACTGTCGTAGAACTTGAGTTTTCGAAACCTGTTGATCTACTTGAACTTCGCGCTCAGTACGAAACTGATGCCGCAAGTGGTGCCGTGGTTCAAAACTTTGGTTCAAGCCGAGATGTGTTAATCCGTTTACCTGTACTTGAGGATCTGAAAAGTGAAGTTCAAGTTGCAGCTGTAATGGATGGCGCACAAACTATCGATGCTGGCGTTATTCAAAAGCGAGTTGAGTTTGTTGGTCCACAAGTGGGTAAAGAGCTTGCAGAGCAGGGTGGCCTTGCGGTTATCGTAGCATTAATCTGTATTCTTATTTATGTATCTTTCCGTTTCGAATGGCGTTTGGCAATGGGCTCTGTAGCCGCACTTGCCCATGACGTTATCGTAACATTAGGTATTTTCTCAATTTTACAACTTGAGTTTGATTTGACAGTTCTAGCTGGCTTATTGACCGTTGTTGGTTACTCATTAAACGATACTATTGTTGTTTATGACCGTATCCGTGAGAACTTCCTTAAGATGCGTAAAGGCGGACCAAATGAAGTGGTAAATACGTCTATTACCCAAACAATGAGCCGTACCATTATCACAACAGGTACTACGCTGGTTGTTGTCATCGCATTGTTCCTAAAGGGCGGTAGTATGATCCACGGATTTGCGACAGCGTTATTATGCGGTATTTTCGTTGGTACATATTCTTCAATCTATGTGGCAAGTTACCTTGCAATTAAACTGGGTATCTGTCGTGAGCACATGATGCCTGTTGAGATTGAAAAAGAAGGTGCTGACCAACCTTCAATGATGCCGTAAACGGTATTAATCTAAAAAAGCCACTCTATTGAGTGGCTTTTTTGTATATAAATTAAGGTTTTTGATGGCTAAAGTGTGTTGCTGTTTGCCATTATGTTCTGTAACTAGCGCTCAATTAGCACTGCTGTTGCGCTACTAAGTGCTGCACGACAAATGGCTGTAGCTGTTGAATGAATTTTATGTTGCCGTTGTGGTTGATATCAAGTTCTACCCAACCGTCTGTTGAAAGTTGTGATAAACGATTTATGTGTAAGGCAGACTTTTGTTCGTAATCTGAGTTTGGCACCCAATGTCCGTTTAATTGCACAATTCCGACTTCTGTGTGCAATCGACTGATATTGAAAGGTATCACAGTGAGGTTATTTCCATTTGGTAGTTAGCTTGCCCCTTTTCACCAGAGGTAAAGCTGCCTTTGCCGTCAATATTCGCTAGCTCTCCTTGTCCTGAATTCGGCACGATGATAAAACTACTGATTGCGACGCCTTGCTCAAACTTACCGTTATGCTGCAACACGAAACTACCAGACTTGCCGTTGATAGTGACTTCGACATTTTCATAGCCACAAAATACCGCTTGGGCATCGGTTGTATAACACATAATGTACTTGGGCTGACTGACGCCCTCAAGATCACCAGAATACATTTGGGTTATACTGGCTGATGTCTGCTTTGCTCCATCTGGGTGCTGAATATCAGTGGTTTCATCCCAACTGGTTATTTGAAAAATGCCTGATATATGAAGTGTCATACCAATCTCCTTTGAGTGCACTCCTTTAAGTACCTTGTTGAGCATATATTGAGTATAAAGTTTAATCAATGCTCGACATTAAGAACCATTTACAAGTAGGATGATTAAAAATTTGCCAGCAGAGCAATAGCTGTAGGAATAATAATGGAAGATAGAAAAGTATTACTCACCGGTGGAAACTTACTTCAAGCCCATACATGGAAAGGCTTACTCGAGACCCATGGCATTATGGTTGAACTCACGGGTGAAGCGCTTGTCGGCGGTGTCGGTGAGTTACCAACCGAAATGCAAACTGTCGATTTATGGGTGAATCAGCATCAAGTTGAAAAAGCCCGTAACTTATTAGAGTCCCATGATATGGAACGTCCACAATGGCAATGCTTACAATGCCATGAAATGAATGAGGGCAGTTTTGAATTATGCTGGCAATGCAGCTCCCCACAAAGTACTCCTCATAATTAATCTATAATTAATCATTATTCTTGATAGCAAAATTGACTAGGACAACCGAGTCAGTTAATGGGATAGTGAGTGATATTGTTCACGACTGTTTTCAGTCATTGTGATTTCTTTGAGAGTGATAAATGCAATACTTTCCATTGTTTGTGGATACAAAAGAATTAAAAGTGTTAGTGGTTGGCGCTGGTGAAGTCGCTACTCGTAAATTAGATTTACTCTCACGCACCGAAGCCCATATTGACGTTATTGCCCCTGAAATTGCTGATGAGGTCAAGGCCTATCAAAAGCGAGGTCGAATTTCACTATTTCAGCGAAGTGTCAATACGGATGATATGACAGGTTATGATTTACTTTACATGGCTACAGCTAATGCGCAGCTGAATATGGATTATGCCGTTATTGCCCGTGAAAAAGGCATTTGGGTAAATGTTGTTGATAATCCAAGCTATTGCCGTTTTATCACCCCTTCGATTGTCGACAGAGGACGATTAGTCGTTGCTATTAGTACTGCAGGTGCTGCTCCTGTATTTGCTCGTACCATTCGTTCTCGCCTTGAAACTATGTTGCCGCAATCATTAAACCCTTTATTTGATTTTGTTGCCTCAAAGCGGGTAGAAGTACAGCAGCGAATTACATCAGGTAAAGAGAGGCGCTTGTTTTGGGAACGTTTTTTTCAGCAAAATAATGACAGGTATGACACCGTCACCGAAAGTCACTATCAAGAAGCGTTTTCTCAAATATCTCATCAAGGTGAAATTCTACTGTTCAATAAACATGATGATGCCAATTTGCTGCCTATAGCGGCCATGCCATTACTGCAAAAAATTGACATTTTTTATACCGAAGCAGAGCGAGACGAGTCGACAAATACAATTAACGAGCTTGTTCGTCGAGATGCAAGTCGAGAAATCATTCCCAGTTTAAGCCAATTAGCTGAACAGTATAATCATGGTGATAAAGTCTTACTGGTGGTAGACGACAGTATGTTAAACAAATTAAAGGCGCATTTTCCTATGGCAAAACACCTGCAACCAGGCGCTCTTTAATCACAACTTGCCAATTATTTAGCGCTGACAATAACTGACCATGTTAACACGCTAGGTGATCGAGTCAGAGATAAGTTCAAGCCGAGTTTCATACTGAAGTTAAACAGTATAAACTCGGTTTTTTTATTTTATTGGAATCCCCATGGCGCCCAAAGCTACCGTTTATAAAGCCGCTCTTCAAATTGCTGATATGGACAGACATTATTATGCTGACCACCAGTTGACGATTGCACAACACCCTTCTGAAACTGACAGCAGAATGATGGTACGTATTTTGGCTTTCATTATGAATGCGTCGGACTCACTGCAATTTAGTAAAGGTTTGTGTGTTGATGATGAACCTGAGTTATGGGAAAAAAGTTTATCTGATGAAATTAACCTGTGGATTGAGTTTGGCCAGGCTGATGAAAAGTGGCTGCGTAAAGCTTGTGGCCGCTCAAAACAGGTTCAGTTAATTACTTATGCTGGCCGCAGCGTACCGATTTGGTGGCAGCAAAATGAGCAAGCATTACAACGTTATAAAAATCTGTCAGTGTTTAATATTGACGAAGAAGCCGTTAAAGCGATGGCAGTTTTTGTTAATCGCAATATGAAGTTACAAGTCAGTATCAGTGATGGCGAAATTTGGCTATCTGATGACAGTAATAGTCTGATGATCCTGCCGCAACGGCTTAAATAATATCGCAGCAAATTTGGACTATAATTTGTAGGTTACCAAGTCTTTGCAAAACGACGAGCACCGATTTAATAATAACCTAGATTTATCTTAATCTAGGTTAGTTCGGATTATTAATCGATGGCCTACCAATCGAAGTAAGTGATTGTTTAATGATAACTGTGATAGCGTTAACTAACTGATTAAAGGCATATTGCAACCATATCTATATCACCTGATTCAGGCCAACTTACATTGAAACAACCTAAAAGACTCGATAACGAATTGGAATTTGTATTAGTTCAGTCTATTAAGGAAGTGACGATGAAGACGTTATCATTACATGGGGTCGATAAAATCGATCTTCTTGCCCAACCAGAAGTCTCAGAACATATTAATTTATTTTCCGCAGCAACCTCTGTATTTACCGATTTTAAATTACTCAAACCATTGGTTATTAAGTTAAACACTGCTGCAGTAGATGTTGAACACTTAATGAAGCAGTCCCATGTGAGGCTTAAAATTGTTATCGATGAAAGAGGGTACTTTATGGGCTTAGTAAGTTTACAAATGCTCCACAGTCAAGAAATGCAAAAACATGTGGCTCAAGGCTTCCCACGCGAGCAATTATTACTTTCTGACTTTATGTTGCCCAAAAGTGCGCTTAAAGCTATCCATTATGAAGATCTTCTTAATGCGAGGATCAGTGATGTGATCGAGACGCTGAAACGCTCTCAACATCAACATTGTTTGGTGGTTGATAATAAGTTGAATGTGATTAGAGGGCTTATTTCTGCAAATGACATTGTCAGAAAGCTCAAGCTTCCTATCGATGTAAATCAAAACCCAAGCTTTATGGAAATATTCGATAGCATTGAAAAAGTTAAACTTGCCAGTTAATCAGCAACGTATTGTTTTTAATGAGCAAAAATAATATCGTATTATAAAGCCCTCTAAATAAATGATTTATGCACATTAGAAAAGCGACCAAGGATGATGCTGCCGTTGCATTTGAAATTCGTAATCTTGCGATTTTAGCTCAATGTAAAGGCCACTATGAGGATGAGACTTTGCAAAAGTGGACCGAAGGCAGTCTTCCCGCACACTTTGTGACAGACTTTGCCGCTAATGGCTATGTATCCATTATGAATGACAATATTGTGGGTGTGGGGATGATAAACCTGACCACAGGTATGGTCGATGCTATGTTTGTGCGGCCAGAGTATATTGGTCAAGGGTTTGGAAAACAGATGATTCAGTACCTTGAATTACAAGCACGCAAAGCACAATGCAAAAAATTATCTTTGGATGCGTCACTCAACGCTGTCGACTTTTATCGTGCTTGCGGTTTTGAAGGACAGCGAGAGGCTATTTTTTACTCGCCTAGAGGCATTGAATTAACTTGCTTACCTATGACGAAAGCGCTCTTGTGATGAAGCGCTGTGATGAAACTGTCTTATGAAGCAGCCTGTATACTCATCATTAACCCAAAACAAAAAAAGCCTCTTAGTGAGGCTTTTTTGTTGTGGCCATATTATTATTTTACTGATGTGCGATAAGCTGTTCAAAGCCCCCGCCATTATAGGTTTGGGTAAAACCTGCTTCCACAAGGTCGTTATTGGCAATACCGCTTCTTCTTCCACTTCTGCAATACAATACAATCGCCGTATCTTTATCAAGCTTTTGTTTGGTTAATTGCTTTAGTACCAATTCAAAAGGAATGTTAATCGCTCCATCTAAATGACCAGCTGCAAACTCTTGCTCTGTACGCACGTCAATGATCATGGCGCCATTATTAATTTTATCCCAAGCGACCGCTGGAGGCATTTCATCAGCAATAGATACTGTCGACAGCACCAGTGCTAAGCCAGCGAATAGGAGTAAAGCGACTTGATTTAAAAAGCGTGTAGGGTGTTGTTGCACAATGAATCCTCTATGGTTTGTCGGTCATTGCCAACTCTGCAGCAGGCTTAGCGCCGAGTTTTTTAAATAATATTGCTGCAGGGCAAAAACCAGTAAAAGCACTTTGTAATAGATTAGCGCCTACAAATACCGTTAGCCAGATAAAATTATGATTTACCCAAGCTGTTAACGCCATTGATAGCAATACCATAAAGCCTGCAAAAGCCATAATTATGCGTTCCAAAGACATGCTTATCTCCTTAGTTTGATGGTCGATTTTTCATTACGCTGTAATACAAAATCGGAATAACAATCAGGGTGAGCAAACTGGATATAAAAATGCCAAAAATTAAGCTAATAGCTAATCCATTAAAAATGGGGTCATCAATAATGAATAAAGCCCCAATCATCGCAGCAAAAGCGGTGAGCATAATCGGTTTTGCTCTGACCGCACCAGATTGAATAACCGCTTGCTCAAGTGGTACACCTTTAGCCGTTTCTAGTTTGATAAAGTCCACCAATAGGATTGAGTTACGGACAATAATGCCTGCAAGTGCAATCATGCCTATCATCGATGGGGCTGTGAAGTGAGCACCAAGCAGCGCATGCCCTGGCATAACACCTATGATGGTTAGTGGAATAGGTGCCATGATGACCAAAGGCACTAAGTAAGATTTAAAATGTCCTACAACAAGCAAATAGATTGCAATCATGCCAATGGCATAGGCAATTCCCATGTCTCTGAAGGTTTCATAGGTAATCTTCCACTCGCCATCCCACAAAATGGCTATGGTGTCTAATCCATCTGGTTGATTGATCAAATGTTGCTGTACAGGGAAAGGATTCACGCCACTTAGATTGTCTTTTTCAATATCGGCATACATAGAGAACATGCCATATAGCGGGCTGTCTGTTGGGCCTGCCATATCAGCCACGACCATGATCATTGGCAGCATGTTTTTATGGATAATAGGGGTATTGATATTACCGTGCTCGACCTTAACTACGTCATTAAGGCGAACAGGTTCTCCGTGACTATTGTTAAGTGTTAATTGAAGAAGCTGTTGTAAATTAATTTTAGCTTGCTCAGAAGCTTGCAGCTTAATGGGAACGGGCACCTGAAAGTCTTGGTTTCGAATGTAACTAACATGTTCACCTTCTATTGCACTCGTAAGGGTGGTTACAATATCTTGATACTGTAATCCCATTAATTGCGCCTTACTTCTGTCAATATACACTCGCCATTGAGATGCTTGAGCAGGAAGGTAAATATCCACATCGACCACATGCTCAGTTTGTTCAAATCGCTGTTTAAGCTTGTTGGCTGTTTGTTCACGCAGTGCGGTTGTGGGGGCGTAAACCTCAGCCAGTATTGGTGACCAAACTGGTGGACCTGGAGGGACTTCAACAATTTTGATATTGGCTTGGTAAGGGGCACCAATGTGTTGTAATTGGCTGCGAACGGCTGTGGCAATTTGGTGGCTATCTCGGGTTCGATGAGCTTTATCGACCAAGTTGACTTGAATATCACCTAACTCTTGGCTTTGGCGCATAAAGTAATGCCTTACAAGGCCGTTAAAGTTAATTGGTGCATGCGTACCAGCGTAAAGCTGAAGGTGGTCGACTTCATCAACTGTGAGCAAGTGATCACCCAATGCTTTTAGTACTCGCTGTGTTTGTTCCACAGGCGTCCCTTCAGGCATATCGACTAAGACTTGAAACTCTGATTTATTATCAAATGGCAGCATTTTCAAAATGACTGCTTGTCCAACAGGTAATGCAACCGCTATAGCAATTAAAAAGATGATGGCACCAGTGAGTCCTAAGCGGGCTAACCTTGCTTTTTCGCCGATTAAAAACGGTGTCATCAGCCAGGTAAATAGACGCTGTAATTGACTACCTTTAGTGGATAACGGCTGCTGGTCTGCAAACTTGTTCGCCACAGGCTGTTCTGAAATAAGGTTATTCGGCTCTGAATGACTGTTATTTGGGCTAAGGTTTTCACTCAGATTTTGGCGATGGTTTGCTCCATGCCTCAATAGCTTTAAACTCAGCCAAGGGGTTACAACAAATGCAACGACTAACGAAATAAGCATCCCCATACTGGAATTTATCGGAATAGGGCTCATATAAGGCCCCATAAGGCCAGAAACAAATGCCATTGGCATAAGTGCCGCTATTACGGTAAACGTTGCTAGAATCGTCGGACCGCCAACCTCATCGACAGCTAAAGGGATAAGGTTTTTGAAGTCTTTATTGCCTAACGCCATATGACGGTGAATATTTTCAACAACGACAATGGCGTCATCGACCAATATTCCGATAGAAAAAATTAAAGCAAAAAGCGAGATTCGATTGAGGGTGAACCCCCATGCCCAAGAAGCAAATAAGGTCATGGCTAAGGTGATAATAATAGCAATGCCGACAACCATTGCTTCACGCCTTCCCATTGTTATCAGCACCAATATGACAACCGCTAAGGTAGCAAAGACTAACTTCAGTATCAGAGTATTGGCTTTATTACCTGCAGTTTCTCCGTAATTTCTTGAAACCGTGACTTCGACATTATTTGGTATCAGCAGGTTGTCGACTTTATTCAAACGTTCAAGAACTTGAGCGGTTATATCGACGGCATTCTCGCCAGTTTGTTTACCGATAGCGATAGTTACTGCAGGGTAAACACCTGACTTATCTAGATGCAGGACATGTTGAGTTGCAATATCAGTTGCTAAGTTAACCTCGGCAATGTCAGATAAATACACTGGGCTTTGATGCTCTTCTTGATTAGCCACCTTAATGACTAAATTTCTAACATCATCAGCACTTTGTAAAAACTGCCCCGTTTGTACTTTAATAAGTTGATTATTTTGGGTTAAGTCACTTGGCGATGAAATATAATTATTGCTGGTAATAACTTGCCTTAACTGGGAAAAACTAATGCCATAATGATTCATTTTAATGGGATCAAGCCTGACATTGACTGCTAGCTCTTGGCGGCCCATTGAGTAAATTTCGCGTGTGCCTTTAATGCGCTTAAATTCATTTTCAAGCTCAGTTGCCACAATGGTAAGAGATTCTGGTGTTACATTTTCATCTTTCGACCATAACGTTAATCCGACAATCGGAACATCATCGATTCCACGCGGTTTAATCAATGGTGAACCAATTCCTGCCGCTTGATTGAACTTATCTTGGTTTGATTGGAGCTGGTTGTATAAATTGACAATAGCGTGATCTCTAGGTACTCCGACATCAAATACAGCGATAATTAATGCGCCATCATTCATTGAAAAAGAGTAAAGGGTATCGATGCCTTTTAATTCAGAGATGATTTTTTCAGCCGGTAAGGTGACTTGCCTTGCTACTTCATCTGGAGTGGCACCTTGGTAAGGAATGTAGACATCAGCAAAGGTCACATCAATCTGCGGTTCTTCTTCTTTTGGTGTGACAACAATAGCGAATAAGCCCAGTAATATTGCCAGTAATGCAATTAATGGGGTCATCGCGCTTGACTGAAAAGCCTGAGCGATTTTTCCAGAAATACCAAGAGTCTGTGATTTGGTCATAACTACTTCCTGGCTTATTTATCGTTGTTGGTAGACTGGAGTATGAACTGGCTTGCTTGAGCAAGAATAATATCGCCATCCATCAATCCAGCATCAATAATTACGCTTGGGTTATCGCTACTATTAGCCATAGTTCTGACCCTGACTTGAGTCTGCACAAAGTTGTCAGCTTGCTTTATAAAGACTGCAGTGTAGTCACCCCGTCTAAAGATGGCCGATTCTGGAACGACAATGTGTGGTTGCTTTTTGCCTGAAATCGCGATTTTTACCCATTCACCCGCTGTGTATTCTGTTTCTCTAACAGGTAAATTTACTCTGATCTGGTAGGTTTGACTTGGCGACTGCAAAAATGAGAATGGAATAATATCACTTGATTGAATGATAACGCCTGAAGCTAGCTCGATAGTAACCTTAGTATCAGTTGTGACATATGATTGATATTGCTGCGGAAGCTGAAATACTGCGCGCATATCGTCGATAGCGTAGCCTGCATAAAGTGGCTGACCAACAGTAACGGTTTCGCCTTGCTCGACAAAGCGTTGTGTTACTCGTCCACTAAATGGCGCGCTCACAGTGGTGTAATTTAAGGTTTCTTTGGCGGTAATTAATTGAGCTTTTGCTGCGGAAACTGCTTGAAAGCTGGCAGTAGCATTGGCGGTGGCTTCATCCATTGCGCCTTTAGATATGGCTCCTTTGGGGAAAAGGGCCTGATAACGAGTGAACTGGGCTTGTGCTTCAATGTTTTTAGCTTCCGCTCTTGCTAATTCAGCTTCAGCAGCAGCAAAACTCGCGCCTTGTTCTTTACTGGTGATTTCTAATAATGGTGAACCCGCAGGCACTAAATCGTTAATATCGTAATGAAGCGCAAGTATTCGTCCCGCCGTTTGAGCTGATACTGTTGCGGCTTTTACCGCTTCAATTTGACCATCAAAATAGAGCTGCTGAGCCTGTTCAACAGTTCTTATTGTTAATGTCTGCATGCTGGATTGATTAGGATGGCGCTCTGAACGGATATCGTCGCTCGCTTGCGCTGGGGACAGTGAAGCGTTACCTATAAATAGCCCAATAAATAAAACCCATTTTAAAAGCATGATGACACCGTTAATAATTATCCATAAGAAAATTCTAATGGACTTTTTATGCTGTGGCAATTACTTTATGAGAAAAATCTAATGGAAGGTATCAATGTTACAAATTAAACGTAAAAAAAACGCCTAAGTAAACTTAGGCGTTTTCATCGCATTCATGTGAACGATTGAATCGTTAAATTTAGAAGTTGTAGTTGTATTGCAAAGAGAAGTAGTTAGCACCTGATTCAGTATAAGCACTGACCTGTCCAACTAATGCACTTTGCTCAAGAACATGAACTTTCTCACCGTCAACTAAGGTGTAACCAAAGTCTAGGCTAGAGTTTTGGTTGATGTTGTAAGTAAAACCAGCTGAATACCAGATACGATCTGAATCAGGAATTGATAATGATGATACTTCGCCCACTACCCCTTGGTCATTTGCGATACCCGCTCTTACTGTCCAATTCTCATTGATATCGTAAGTTGCACCAAAGCTTAAGAACCACGAGTCTTTCCAATTGTATTCTTTTAAGATTGCTTCACTTGAGCCTGCATCACCATCGACTAAACCGATGTGGTCGAATGTGCTCCATTGAGTCCATTGCGCTGTATAGTGAACAGCAAATTTTTCAGTTAACTGATGGAAACCAGCGAACTGAGCAATGTCAGCCATTGGGATTTCAATTTCATCAAAATTTTCAGCAGGTGTTAGTGGGTTCGCATTGTAAGAGATGTCACCAGAAGCTTTCATCTCAGGGCTGAAACGGTAGCTAAAGCCAAATCTGTGGTTTTCATTAATTTCGTAAGCTAAACCAATGATGCCACCTACAGCCCAGCCATCAGCATCTACATCAACAAGGTTTAAAGCAATAGGATCCATTCCTGGAGCCAGAGTTAAATCACCTGAACGGGTTAACGTACCAGAACCTTGGATGATATCTAAACCTAAACCTAAGCTTAAAGAATCGTTGATACGGTATGACATGCTTGCATTTAAGTTGATAGTGACAACTTCGGTGTTACCTAACAAATCAATAGGGGTGTTGAAGTCTTGGTTATTATTTAACTCACCAAGATCCGTGCCTGTACCGTAGTTGCTGAATGCGGCAAAACCGAAAGCGATTTTGTCATTTACTGGATTGATGTAGTAAAAGTTAGGGATAACTTTATTTTCAGCAGCATTATCTAAGCTACCTAAGTGGTTCGTGCCACCGAGTATAGTGTCATATTGAACGTCGCTAACTTCAACATTGATGTCAGCATAGGTCATGCCTACAGAAATTGCTGTTTCATCAAACAATGCCATTGCTGCCGGGTTACGTGCTAAAACTGATGCATTATCTGCAATGATTGCATCACCAGCCATTGCACGGCCAATACCTGTAGCTGATTGGCTATTAAGTTGGAATCCAGCTGCCATGGTTTGTGTGCTAGCTAATGTCACTGCCATCGCAAGCAAGGTCTTGTTGAATTTAGTCATCATTTTTTCTCATCGTTGTACGTCAGTTTATTAATTTCCTAAACGCTGCCGTTTAAGTCCCCAATTAACACCAACTTTAATAATGCGGGCATATTAGGTAACAGTTGTCATCCCTGCAACTCCGACCAGTTGCTAGTTATTGTTAACTTTAGGTTAATTGTGCATAGTCGAGTATTTCATAGAATTTGAGTAAATACTCTATAGCGCCTGAACTGTATGGGTTCTATGATTTTATTGATAAATTAAAATGTTGCTAGCTGGTTAATTTTGCAACAAGTGGGCAGCAAGATTATTTTTAAAAAAATGGTACAGATGTACGCTGAAAGACCCAATTATTGAAAACTCACAATAATTGGGTCTATTGAAGATTAAAGAGAAGCTTTGAAATTATCGAATTGAGTCTTAATGTTGTCGGTTGGAGGCGACAACTTACTGAATACAAAGCCAGCGATGCTAGCAAATAAGAATCCAGGTAGAATTTCATATAAATCGAACAATCCGCCTGACAGTTGCTTCCATATCACAACAGTTAACGCACCGACTACGATTGTCGCAATTGCGCCATTTCGGCTATAGCCTTTCCAGAATAATGCTAGCAATACGACCGGTCCAAATGCCGCACCGAAACCAGCCCAAGCATAACTGACTAAATCGAGAACTTTACTGTCAGGATTTAAGGCGATGACGATAGCAATTATCGCAATGGCAAGAACGCCAAAACGACCAACTAACATGAGCTCCTTATCTGATGCTTCGGGGCGTAACCATTTGCGATAGAAGTCTTCTGTAATAACACTTGAGCATACAAGTAATTGAGAATCGATAGTACTCATAATGGCTGACAGAATTGCCGCAATTAAAATACCACCAATCCAAGGGTTGAATGCCACTTGTGCTAAATGGATAAATACGGTTTCTGAATTAGCTAAAGGGGCATCAGCAAAATAGATAGTGCCAGCAATACCAGTCGCTAACGCACCAACTAATGCTACTAGCATCCAACTCATGGCGATTCGACGTGACAAAGGAATGTCATCAGGGCTACCAATGGCCATAAAGCGTGACAGAATATGTGGCTGACCAAAGTAACCTAAGCCCCACGCAAGCAATGACACTAAACCTATAGTGGTCATGTTGCTGTGTAGCAGCGACAGCATTTTAGGGTCTAAGGTTTCTAATGCGACTTGTGTATCTGGTTTGCTGAAAATGGCGACAGGGACAATTAATAATGCAAGTAACATTAAACAACCCTGGAAAAAATCAGTCCAACTTACAGCAAAAAAACCACCAACAAACGTGTAGGCCACGATAATAATCGAACCAATCATTAAGGCGATGGTGTAATCAAGGCCAAATATTTGTTCAAATAAAATGGCACCACCGACCATGCCTGAAGATGTATAGAAGGTGAAAAATATTAAGATAGTAAACGCAGAGACTAATTTCAAAATGCCTTTTTTATCTTCAAAGCGTTTTTCAAAAAAGTCGGGTAGGGTAAGTGCATTATCAGCTGCTTGAGTATAGATACGAAGACGTCGAGCGACGAATAGCCAATTTAACCAAGCACCGAAAACTAAACCAATGCCAATCCAGGCTTCACCTAAGCCACCTAAATAAACAGCTCCAGGTAAACCTAATAACAACCAGCCTGACATATCTGATGCACCGACACTTAATGCTGTCACTGCTGGACCCATTTTTCGGCCGCCCAGAATATAATCGTCAACGGTGTCTGTTTTGCGGTAGGCCCAATAGCCTATGCCCATCATAAGGGCGAGATAACCAATAAAGGTAATGAGGATTGGAGCTTCAATTGCCATGCTACTTCCGTATTGTTCTGATTATTGTGCGACATGCTAACAGATGTTTGACCTAGTGCACAATTTTGAAAGGAAGTGTGAAGAGTTATTGACCGGCTAGTGAAAATTCACTAGCCGTTTTGTTACTTAAAAGAGTGAATATTAAATGAAAGTTTGCTCGATTTCATTTTTCACAAATTGCAAATCAGCATCCTGTTCACCAACGAGTAACATGAAGGTGTCTGCAGTTTGAAAACCTAAACCTTGATAGTTTTTGTCAGCGAACGATTCTTCCGTAACCATACGATTTTCAGCGGGGACAATGAAGAGTGTCACCTTACCTTGTTCGCCTTCCATGACTAAATGTAAGCTTTTAACGCCTTGGAAGTCACAGTAAGAGGTGTAATACACTTTACCTGGTTGTTGGATAAATTTCGCATTCTCTAAACCACTAATACCTGCCAGTTTAAAATTAACGTCTTCAAAGCCGACATTTTGATCTACTGATAATGCTTTAGGCTCATGGTATACATGCTCTAATGCATGTTCCGCTAAGGCAACAGGCGTAAATCTAAGCATGCTAACACTTAAGCCAATGACGAGCGCAACGGATGCTGCCATCGCCATTAAATAACGTGTTTGCTTTTTCTGCTGCTGATGTTTACCTAATTGTTGGCGTAAAATTAGTTTCTCTGCCAGATCATCAGGCACATCGATATTCAGTGCGCTGGTAAGCTTACTGTCTAATGCTTTCAAGTCGTTGACAAGTTTGGCATCAGACTCAGACGCTTCAATCTGGGCCAAAAATTCTTCATCTTGGCTATTTGGGTCACCATAGGCATGGCGACGAAATTTTAGATCATCCATTTGATTGACCTCTAACTTCAGGAGACTCTAAGGCGTCTTTTAATTGATTCCGGGCGCGAAATAATCGCGTCATAACTGTGTTTCTATTGAGCTCTAATAAATCAGCAATTTCTTCACCACTAAATCCACCGATAAGTTGCAGTAATAGTGGCTCTCGATACTCAACCTCTAATTGACCTATTTGCTTGCGTAACCAATATTGTTCGGTCTGCTCTTCGGTTGTGGAAGACTTTTCATCTTCTAGCAACTCTTGCTCTACGTCACTGTAATCAAACTGCTTGCGTTCAAAGCGGCGAGCATTTTCACGGCGTAAAATCGTAATGAGCCAAGCTTTAGCGGCCTTATCATCCTTTAAAGAGTCTAAAGCACGCCAAGCGCGTAGAAACGTTTCTTGAGTGACGTCTTCAGCTACATGTTTATCGCCGATTAACCAATAGGCATATCGGTAGATATCAGTATGAAGTGCCCTGACGAGGCTGTCGTATCGTCGCTGTTTAGTTAGCATGTCAGATAAGACCGTGGGTTCGGACTTTTTATTTCGCAAGCTATCGAACATTTTATGACTTATTGTTAAATATTATGTTCGATAGCTTAAAAGGTTGGCTGTGAATAGCAAGCTTATTTACTGCTATGGGTTCAAGCTACTTAAAGGTGAAACATCGCTTTGTGTTTGATTTAACTGAGTTTGCTTTATCGCATTAATCAGTTTCTGTTTATCTATCACGACACTGTTTTGGCTATATTTGGCTT
Source organism: Shewanella sp. 10N.286.52.A9 (assembly GCF_041468985.1). Taxonomy (NCBI): domain Bacteria; kingdom Pseudomonadati; phylum Pseudomonadota; class Gammaproteobacteria; order Alteromonadales; family Shewanellaceae; genus Shewanella; species Shewanella sp. 10N.286.52.A9. The sequence continues at coordinate 32,635 of NZ_JBFRJQ010000019.1, forward strand.
GTTGCAATTGTTCAATTGCCGCTGATAACTCAGGCGATAATTTTGCTATAGCAGATAAATTTATCGGTTTATTGAACTGAGAACCATACCATTTTTGTAGTAAAGCAATCACTTTCGATACATCATTATTATCACAAGCATCTTCTATATCTTGTAAACTAATTGCGGTTTTTACAGCACTTTGTACTGAGGTGGTATCGGCTATTTGGGACGGCTTTTGACGTCTGGCTGTTAACCAAAGCGCCAAGGTTATTAGCCATAGTGTCGCAAATAACAAGGTTAACCAAGGCCATAATCCTGCTATTGAGGAGGTCGCTTGTGGCTGTTCTGCCACTGTAGGTTGAACAGGATTGATAGGGGCTGAACCTGTGATGGTGACAGTTCTTGCGGGGATAGTGGCATACTGCTGCTGACGTAAGTGTGGATTCCACCACGGCACTGAAATTTCAGGCAAGGTAAAAGTACCAGGTTGGGTTGGCACTATTGCAGTGGTTAAACTGTATTGAGCTATGACTTGATTCTCACGTACAACGGTTTGTCTGACTGGTTTTTCTGGGTAGGCTTTCAAGCCTTCTGGCATCGTAATTTTTATATCTGGTAAGCTGTTACTGTCGGCATTAGAGGCGACAATATTAATGGTTCTGGTGATTGGAGTTCCAATTTCAAACGCATTATTATCATTTTCTTCTGGCCATACTTCTTTAGCAATTAATAAATCACTGACTAACCAGTCACCTTGATATTGCTGAGGAATAGGGTTAATGACAATTTGAGTGTTTTCTGCAGTCGCTTGCATTGGGCGGCTTTCATTAAAACCAAACATCCCGCCACGCCTTGGAGCTTCAACTAAAATATCTCCTGAAAACCCTGCACCTTTTATAGCCAAAGTACCAGGTGTGTCAGCAATGATTGAGTAAGTACGTTCGATAACTCGAAATCGACGCCCATCAACAATTTCAACTGAATCTTTATCTTCACCGATTTGTTTTATTTCAGCGCCAGATATTTCAGGTGAACTGATGACGCCTCGTTGAAGTTCAGCGGCTAAAAATAGTTTTACTTGGTATGTCACAAGTTGACCAACATAGGCTTCTTGTGTGCTTAATTCGCCTTCAATAAACAAATTACGCATTTGTTGCGGTTGGCTGCCCGCTTTGGCGACGGTTAACGTAATGGGGTTAGATGTTACACCTTCCATTGTAAATGGCGGAATGGTCACAGTGCCTGCATTTTTAGCCGACAGTAACACTTGCCAGCGGGTTTCTTTTGTTGTATCAAAATTAACCATCTTTGTACTACGGCCAACGCTTGTTCGGCCGACAACAAAGTCTTTTAGTAACACAGACGTATCTAATGAGCCTGCGTTTAAATCAGCATCAGCAGTGACATTTAAAACAAAATATTCACCCTGCATGACAGGGTTTCTATCAACTGTTGCTTGAATTTGACTGACTGCAAAAACTTGCCCCGTAAAAAGAATAGTAAGAAGGGCGAAAACGATTCTGTTTACCACTGTTGTGTATCCTTAGGCAATTGGCCGCTTTGGCGACGCTTTTGATATTCTAATAGCATTTTATTTCTGATAAGCACTTGCGGATCTTCACTAACGGCACGCAATGCTCTCTCTAAATCTGCTGGTAACGGTTCTTCTGTAAGCTCACTGGCTGCAACAGATTGAGCTTGACTAGGTGAATCATCAGTAGGCTCAGGTTCTGTTGTGGTTGACGTTTGCTGTGAAGCGTTATTTGTCGATTCATTTGACGCATCTTCTGAAGTCGGTTCTGGCTCTGATGGCGATTTAGCCTCCATTTTTGCATCATTATTCGCAGACTGTTTGGGATCCTCAGTAGCATTGCTTTGTGCATCTTCTTGTTCTTGGGCGTTGTCTGATTGAGCCTGATCTGATTCAGATGAATCGGCATCTTGGCCATCTTGCTCATTTTGGGACTGCTCTTGTGAAGACTGGTCTTTTGATGCGCTGTCGTCTGAGTTCTGCTGTGATTGGTCATTTGATTGACTATCATCGCTCTGATTTTGTTCAGAATTTTTGGATTGATTCTGTTGATTATTAGCATCAGAACCATCTGATTTATTGTCAGACTGGCTGTCATCATTATTTTCATTATTACTATTTTGCTGCTCTTGCTGCTGTTTCATTTGCTCAGCAATTTGCAGGTTTTTCTGCGCTTGTGGGAAGTCCGGTTGTTGTGTCAATGCTTTTTGATAGCGCGCAATAGCTTCATCTAGTTGATTGAGTTGCATCAGGGTATTGCCTTGATTATATAGCCCCTGTGCTGTGCTATCTTGCTCAAACCCTGCGAGGGCGTTTTCATAATCCCCAGCTTTATATTGGGCACTGGCTTGCCATTGAGGCTGATTAAACTTTTTAGCGGCTTGGGCAAAATCTTCTGCAGATTGCGCTTGCATAAATTGCTCGCTAGCTTGTTGATCAGAGGTTTTCCATAAATCATCCCAAGTATTAGCTTGTGCTGGCGCCGGTTGCAGCATCATACCTATTGTGAAAAACGACATAATGGGTAATAGGGTAAACCTAAAGCTTAATAACACAGGGATAAGCAACAATAATGCAATATAAGGCCCTAAATCTTGCCAAGCTTCACCTTCTAACTCAGTGGCTTTGGCATCGCCGTCATTAGCTAACCAATCTTGCAACTGAGTTAACGAACGTCCATCTGCAGTCGCCGGGATCATAATCCCACCAGTAGGTTTAGCGAGTTTTTCCAGTAATGAAAAGTCAGTTTTGTCGATAACCACGTCACCGCTATTATTTCGTAAAAGTTGACCATCAGGTAATTGAATAGCCGCACCTTGTGCAGTACCAAATGCCATCACAGAAACTCGATACCGACTGCCTTCTAGTGCATTAGCTGCATCGGCATATTGCCTAGGATTCACCCCATCTGTCATTACAATAATATCGCCACTGATATGCCCACCCTGGGCTAGCAATTGCTGTGCTAGCGCGAGTGCAGAAGATAAATCTGAGCCTCTCACTGGCATGATATCTGGAGAAAGTGTTGGAAGCAGGTTGAGTAAAGTTGCATTATCACGAGTCAACGGGCTAATGGTAAATGCGTCGCCAGCAAATGCGATTAAGCCTGTTTCACCTTCAGTTAAACTACCAATAAAGTCCGTTGCACGGTATTTGGCTTGAGATAAGCGGTTAGGTTTTTGATCTGTGGCATACATGGATAAAGACATATCCATGATTAATACTCGGCCTTGTTCATTACTATAAACAGGTAAACTCTGTTTGTTCACAGCTGGCCCCGAAAGTGCCACGACTGCAATTATCCAACAGATAATTAATCCCCACTTAGGCTGCTTTTTAACCTGAGCAGCCTCTGTAATCAGTGTTTTGGCCAAATGTGGCGCAATATATTGCTGCCAAGCTAGGTTTTGTTTTTGGCTACGCCATAGGAGCAGCCCAAGCACTAATAATGGGATAAGTAATAGTAACCACTCAGGACGAATGAAGTGTAATTCCATTATTTGCCCCCTCGTGATGATATTTTGCTAAATGAGAATTGGCTGTGAATACTTATTACGACACTCATTAAAATAGCGAATAGTAATGGCCAATAAAATAATTCACTTTTAGGGCGATAGGTGAGTTGATCGCGGCTTACGGGTTCTAGTTCATCAATTTTTTGATAAATCTGAGCCAGCTCTTCACTATTTCTTGCGCGGAAGTAGTGGCCGTTGGTCATGTCAGCTAAGTTTTGTAGTTGTTCTTCATCTAAATCAAGTGAAGGATTAACTCGTTCGGTACCAAAAATGCTGCGACGCTCTAATACTTCAGCACCGACACCGACGGTATAGATGGTAACGTTTCGTTTTGCCGCAATTCTTGCTGCGACTTCAGGTTCGATGTTGCCAGCATTATTTGAACCATCGGTGAGAAGAATTAACACACGGTTACTATCGTTGACCATATCAAAACGTCTTACAGCTAAAGCAATTGATTCGCCAATGGCAGTTTGTTTGCCCACGAGGCCAATTTCGCTGTCAGCGAGGAATTGTGCAACAGAGCGTCTATCTTGAGTCAGCGGCGCTTGTAAGTATGCATGATCGGCAAACAAAATGAGGCCGAGTCGATCTCCATTACGGCGTTCAATAAAGTCACCAATAACATGTTTTATTAAGGTGAGTCGATCGACTGTTTTACCATTAATCACCATATCTTCAATTTGCATACTGCCAGATAAGTCCACTGCCAGCATGACATCTCGCCCTTCAGAGGGCAGCTCGATTGGCTCACCGAGCCATTGTGGTCTAATTAATGCGCAAATTAAACATAACCACATGAACCAATAGGCTTTTCTATTAGGTTTTTTAGGCGTGCTAGATACCGATATTTGGGCTTCACTGATGCCTGGAAGTTGTAAATGACCACCAGTATTCTTGCTAACTTGTTTAGATTTAATAAAAAACGGTAATGGTAAAAGCAATAACAACCAAGGCCATGTTATTGAGAACATGAGTCCTCCTTGTCATTTTGCTTTGCGACCATAGATGGCGGTAATTCGTTAGGGTTAAACGCTGTTAAGCGGGCTGATTTGGCAAGAAACACATGAGCAAGCCGTTGCAATTGCTTCGTTTCTTCTTGGGATAAGCCTTGCGATTGGTATCGTTTATTGAGCAATAATCCAATTTGACCGTGATGCTGTTTTGGTAAGCGTAGTTCTAGCCAAGCAAACCAGTGGTTGCCGTCAAGTTTGGCAAAATCTTGTCGTGGGAAATAACTCATCGCTGTTCGTTTAAGCAGGCTATTCACTTCAGTTGCATACTGTGGGCTGGCAATATCTAATTGGTTTAATACATCTAAAGCCGCTTTTCTTGGAGCATGGTACTGTTTATCTCGTTTAAGCTTAACCACCATTGCTATGGTGATACCGATGACGAGTGCGGCAAGTATCCAATAACCTGGCGCCATTGGCCATTGAGAAATTTGCTGAGGCAGCACGATATCTTCTAATTGCATTAAAGCTGGATTTGCTTGAGCTGAATTCATTTAGCGTAGTACTTCCAATTGGTCACTTAATCGTTTCCCTGCGTCAATAAATCGTGTGGGTACTTTAATCATCTTCATTAAATCAATAAATTGTTGTTGATTTTTAAGTTGGTTTTCAAGCCAAGTATCATAACTATGACGAGTTAATGTTAGTTGCTGTTTTCCATCACGTACTGGCAATGAAAAGCGCTTTGGAAGTGCTAACGTGCCTTGCCTTAATGGATCACTAATGACAAATGCTCCGACATCGCAATGGCGTTTGAGTTCAGTTAATGCGGCTAAACATTCTTGAGTAAAATGTTGGCCATCGGTAATAATCCATACTAATGAGCCTGGTTTAGCGATACGTTGCAAGCGTTGGCAAGCACGGAGTATGTGTTGAGGATCATGGGGTAGCTCATCAAAATGATTTAACTGATTACCATGTACCTTCATTAAGGCTGATGTTAACTGCAATATACCTTGTCGACGGCTTCGAGGCTTGAGCTCGAGATGTTCAGTTTCACTGGCTATGAATGCACCTAGTCGATCGCCATGATTAATCGCATTCCAACCTAGTGTTGCTGCCACATGTGCAGCTTGTACTGATTGCATTAATAGGCGTGAACCAAAAAACAAGCTATGACTAAGGTCAATGAAGAGAATAATAGGGCGTTCACGTTCTTCTACAAAAAGTTTTGTGTGCGCTTTTCCTGTCCTTGCCGTTACTCGCCAGTCAATGGTTCTGACGTCATCGCCATTTTGATAATGACGAACTTCAGCAAACTCCATTCCGCGACCTTTTATCAAGCTACTTCTGTGTCCTGCTTGACTTGCTTTAGCACGGCTGCGTTTATCGGGCATTGCACGAGCTGTGCTTTGACAGCTGAATAGCTCTTGCTCGGTCAAATTGACCCCATTACTGAATAACGGTAACGGGGAAACTTGTGCTTGTTCAAATGGCATCTTTGCAGTCCGGGTTTAAGGTACAGCCACTTGGCTTAAAATATGGCTAATGACATGATCTGCATTAATTCCTTCAGCTTGTGCTTGATAACTTAATAATAAACGGTGTCTTAGCACATTCGGAGCAACTGCTTGGATATCCTCTGGTGAGACATAATCACGTTCTTGTAGCCACGCTCTAGCTCGAGCACATCGCTCTAATGATATTGAAGCACGAGGGCTGACGCCATATTCTAACCATTTAGCTAGCTCTGGACTGTAGCGCTCAGGTTGGCGTGTCGCCATAATTATCTCAACAATGTAACTTTCTAGCGGCTCTGCTAGATAAAGCTCCATGGCTTGATCACGTGCGGCAAATACATCTGACTGGGCGACAGGCTCAATAGTCGGTAATGTTTGAGTAATCGCTTCTTTGCGCGATTGTCTTAAAATTTCACGCTCAGTATCGGCACTTGGATAATCTAGATTTAAATGCATCAAGAAGCGATCAAGTTGTGCTTCAGGAAGTGGGTAAGTCCCTTCGTTTTCAAGTGGGTTTTGCGTTGCCATGACTAAAAACAAATTTGGTAGGGGGTAACTGTTTTTACCCACCGTAACTTGGCCTTCTGCCATTGCCTCAAGTAACGCCGATTGCACTTTTGCTGGCGCACGGTTAATTTCGTCAGCCAAAATGAGGTTATGGAATATAGGCCCTGCTTCAAATTCAAATGTGGCTGTTTGCGCACGGTAAATATCGGTACCGGTTAAATCTGCAGGTAATAAGTCCGGAGTAAACTGAATACGGTGGAAATCACCTTCAACGCCATCACATAATGCTTTCACTGCACGTGTTTTTGCAAGACCTGGCGGGCCCTCAACTAATAAGTGTCCATCTGCAATCAATGCAATCAGTAGGTTTTCAGTTAATACAGGTTGTCCCAAAATGACGTTGTCTAAATAGGCACGTAAAGAATGAAATCGACTCAAAGGCATGATGATACTCAATTAATTTCAGAAATTTATCTAATTAAACCTATGTTAATGAATTTCATTAGCCTTTGGCTAGTAGCATTAACAGATTTTCATTTTTAATTAATTCTGAGTGATATTTTGTGAATTTATTCATTGGGAAAGAGCAAATAAAGCGAACTTTGGAATATTTTAAAGTTAATGCTCTATATTTTAATCGTATGATTATTAATGATTATTTATTGGTTCAGTCAGTGCTTTTGATGATAATTACTGCTATTTTTCATACGGATGTTTAAAACTTCGCAATTAAAAGTTAGAATCAGATCACACTTTTATGGTCAGACCAGATCTGTCTGACATAATTTAAGTATTCACTGACAAGCCAGATAAGGCTAAACAATTAAAAGAGGGTGAACAATGAGTGATAGACAACAAGTAACCAACGCTCGTGGGGAGCGTATCGCTATTGTGGCGGGTCTTCGAACCCCGTTTGCAAAGCAAGCAACTGCTTTTCACGGTGTATCAGCACTGGATATGGGCAAAATGGTGGTTAATGAATTGCTGTCTCGCTCAGAACTTGACCCTAAAACAATTGAGCAACTGGTATATGGTCAGGTTGTTCAAATGCCTGCAGCGCCAAATATTGCACGTGAGATTGTACTGGGAACGGGTATGGATGTCTCAACAGATGCGTACAGTGTGACTAGAGCTTGTGCCACAAGTTTTCAATCAGCGGTCAATGTTGCTGAATCGATTATGACTGGTAATGTTGAAATCGGTATTGCTGGTGGTGCAGACTCCTCGTCAGTTTTACCTATTGGCGTTTCAAAAAAACTGGCACATGCCTTAGTTGATTTAAATAAAGCACGTACCTTTAAACAAAAGTTTGCCATTGCACGTCGACTCGGTTTAAAAGACTTAATGCCAGTACCTCCGGCGGTTGCTGAGTACTCAACTGGGTTATCAATGGGCCAAACAGCTGAACAAATGGCAAAAACATACGGTATTAGCCGAGCTGATCAAGATGCGCTAGCACACCGTTCTCATACGCTTGCAACTGAAACATGGAATTCAGGTAATCTTGCTGATGAGGTAATGACAGCCCATGTTCCTCCTTACAAGCAGTTTATTGATCGTGATAATAATATTCGTGAAAACTCAGTATTAGAGTCTTATGCCAAATTACGTCCAGCCTTTGACCGTAAACACGGCTCTGTAACAGCTGCAAACAGTACACCATTAACCGACGGCGCTTCTGCCGTTATTCTAATGAGCGAAGGCCGTGCTAAAGCATTGGGTTACGAGCCTATCGGTTATATTAAAAGTTATGCATTTACTGCAATTGATGTGTGGCAAGACATGTTGATGGGACCTTCATACGCAACACCATTAGCACTAAAGCGTGCTGGCATGGAGTTAGAAGATTTAACATTAATTGAAATGCATGAAGCATTTGCAGCACAAACATTAGCCAATATGCAAATGTTTGGTTCTAAGAAATTTGCGGAAGAAAAGCTAGGTAGAAATCGCGCCATTGGTGAGATTGATATGAGCAAGTTTAATGTATTAGGTGGTTCTCTTGCTTATGGACATCCATTTGCAGCAACTGGAACACGTTTAATTACCCAAGTATGTCGTGAACTTAAACGTCGTGGCGGTGGTACTGGTTTGGCTACAGCATGTGCTGCTGGTGGTCTTGGCGCAGCAATGATTGTAGAAGTGGAGTAATTCTGATGGAAAAGACATTTAATTTATCTCGCCGCGAAGACGGAATAGCAGTGTTAACAATGGATGTTCCTGGTGAAACCATGAACACCTTAAAAGCAGAATTTGGTCCAGAAATCAGTGAAATACTAGCTGAAATCAAACATGATGCCAGTGTGAAAGGGCTTGTGGTTATCTCGGGTAAAGCTGACTCATTTGTTGCTGGTGCAGATATCAGCATGTTAGATGCATGCACTAGCGTTGCAGCTGCTAAAGAGCTGTCTCAGCAAGGGCATGTTGTATTCAATGAGCTTGAAAATTTATCGATTCCTGTCGTAGCAGCTATCAATGGTGCATGTCTAGGTGGCGGCTTAGAATTAGCGTTAGCGTGTCATTTACGTGTTTGTACTGATGACAAAAAAACCATCATGGGTGTGCCGGAAGTGCAACTTGGTTTACTGCCTGGTGGTGGGGGAACACAACGTTTACCGAGAAAAGTCGGTATTACCACTGCACTTGATATGATGCTAACAGGCAAACAAATTCGCCCTAAACAAGCACTTAAAATGGCATTGGTTGATGACGTAGTACCTGAGTCTATTTTATTAGAAACTGCTATTGCAATGGCCAAAAAAGGTAAGTCAGCAGCAAAAGTCGCTAAGAAAAGCGCATTAAATAAGGTGCTTGAATCAACAAGCGCAACTCGCGATATCATTTTTGATCAAGCTGCAAAACAAGTCCTTAAAAAGACCCAAGGTAATTACCCAGCGCCAGCCAAAATTATTGACTGTGTTAAACAAGGCATGAATAAAGGCATGATTAAAGGGCTTGAAGTTGAAGCCAGTCATTTTGCCGAATTAGTCATGTCATCAGAGTCAGAAGCACTTCGCAGCATTTTCTTTGCTACGACAGAAATGAAAAAAGAAACAGGTGCCGATGGAGCTGAGCCGCGTAAGGTTAATAAAGCCTTAGTTATCGGTGGTGGTTTGATGGGAGGCGGTATTGCTTCTGTGACAACGACTAAAGCTAAAATCCCTGCACGTGTGAAAGACATTAATGAAAAAGGGTTAAGTAACGCGTTAGCTTATGCTTATAAATTATTGGCTAAAGGCGTTAAGCGTCGTCATATGACTCCAGCTGTTAGAGATAATTTAATGGCATTGATGACGACAACGACTGAATATAAAGGTGTTAAGGATGCCGATATTGTCGTTGAAGCCGTTTTTGAAGATTTAGCTCTTAAGCACCAAATGGTAAAAGATGTTGAGCGTGAATGTCATGAAAATACTATTTTCGCTTCAAATACGTCTTCGTTACCGATTGGACAGATTGCAGAGGCAGCTTCCCGTCCTGAAAACGTGATTGGTCTTCATTATTTTTCACCTGTTGAAAAAATGCCGCTGGTCGAGGTGATTGCCCATAAAACGACATCACCAGAGACGATTGCAACTACGGTTGCATTTGCGCGTAAGCAAGGCAAAACCCCGATTGTTGTTCAAGACGGTGCGGGTTTCTATGTGAACCGTATTCTTGCTTTATACATGAATGAAGCCGCTCAAGTTTTATTGTCTGGCGAAAAAGTAGAAAGTTTAGATAAAGCCCTCGTAAAATTTGGTTTCCCAGTGGGACCCATTACATTATTAGATGAAGTCGGAATAGATGTTGGAGCTAAAATTGCGCCGATCTTAACGCAAGAGTTAGGTGAAAGGTTCAAAGCCCCAGATGCGTTTGACAAGTTGTTAGCAGACGATCGAAAAGGTCGTAAAAATGGCAAGGGCTTTTATCAATATGGTAATAAGAAGTCTAAAGCTAAATTGGTTGATGAGTCCGTTTATCAGGTACTTGGTGTCAATAATCAATCTACTGGTTCGGGTAGTGATATTGCCATGCGCTGCGTGGTCCAAATGCTCAATGAGGCCGTTCGCTGTTTAGATGAGGGTATTATTGCCAGTGCTCGTGATGGTGATATTGGCGCAATCTTCGGGATTGGGTTCCCACCTTTCTTAGGCGGTCCATTTAAATACATGGACAGTATGGGAATCGCTAACTTAGTGTCAAAATTACGTCAGTATCAACAACAACATGGCGATAGATTCGAACCTTGTGAAAGGTTGGTCAACATGGCTGAGTCAGGCAGCACTTTCTATTAGCCGTAAGTCATACTTTATGGTTGATTAAAATTAACAAAGCGGCAACAAATTGCCGCTTTTTCATTCTAAAGTGGCATGTTTTAGCCTAATAAATAGCCTATATGTCTATTTTTTACTTTCCAGTATAATAGTCTTATTTGCTACTCTTATAGCTAACAGCTTAGTTCTTGGTTATAATATCGCCGTTATTGGCAGGGTGAGATAGCTGATAAAGAATTAAAAAAAATGGAATGTTGTTAACTGAATAAATTATTGAGGTTTCAGTGATATTTCTACTCTTGTTGATTTCGTGTTTATCAGGATATTTTCTGGGTAATCAAGCTTTTGTCAATGGGATGGCTGTTAAAAGATGGTCTGTAGCTGGAATGCTTATGGGGCCGCTTGCTTATCCATTATTCAATAGTCATAAGTATTTATTAACCAAGAAGATATCTAACCCAAATGAACATAAACGTTCATTTTAAATAGATGTAGATCTAAAAAAAGGGAGCGTAAGCTCCCTTTTTTATTGTCTGTATGAAGTGGCTAAATGCAGTATTAGCTCCACCAAGCTTTTGCTGGAATCACTTCTAAGTGCTCTAGCCCTTCTGGCAACTTAACTCTTTTACGTTGTGGTTTCGCAATGCCAAGTACTTTCTTTAAAGAATTAAACATAATGAATCTCCTAAGCGATGCTTGAGTTGCTGAACTTAATGTTTGGCAGGCCAGCGACTTGTGTTTCAGTAAA
>NZ_JBFRJQ010000020.1:0-137077 GCF_041468985.1 Shewanella sp. 10N.286.52.A9
ATGGAACGCAGAAGTTTCTTGAAAATGAGTGCTGCATTGGGTTGTGCTGCAACAGTAACAGGCTGTAATTCAAGCTCAAAAGATGCTGAGCCACTACCGCCGCAACCACCTGTTGATGAAAAAATTGATTGGTCTTGCTGTACTTGTAACTGTGGCCACAATTGCCCACTAAAAGTAGTGACTGTTGATGGCAAAATCACTCGCGTTGAAACAGATGATGTAGGGGGTGATGAATTTGGTACTCATCAGGTAAGAGCTTGCTTAAAAGGTCGCTCAAGTCGCAAAAAAGTATACTCGCCAGATAGACTTAATGGCCCTATGAAGCGTGTTGGCCCACGTGGTTTAGCAAGTAGCTTTGTAGAGTGCACTTGGGAAGAAGCCTTTGATACTATCGCGGAAAATTTAAAAAAAGTTTACTCAGAAGCTGGCCCATCGGCTGTTTATCCTCACTACGGAACCGGCCGTTTATATGCTAACTACTCTGGTGGTGATTGGCGTTGGGCTGGTCAATGGGGCGCTAAGCTCATGTGTGAAATGGGTGGATATTTAAATCATTATGGAACTTATAGCTCGTCACAGCAACTTGCTGCGATGACACACACATATGGCACTAATGCCTCAAGTACCTACACTGAAATCTTAGACAGTGACTTAGTCGTCGCATTTGGTTTTAACCCTGCTGAAACGCGCATGAGCGGCGGCGGTGGAACATATGACTGGAGCACTTGTACTCAAGGCAAAAAAGTCATCATGATCGATCCTCGTTACTCAGATTCAGCTTTAGGTAAAGAAGATAAGTGGTTAGCTATTCGTCCAGGAACAGATGCCGCTCTATGTGAAGCATTAGCCTATGAGTTGATTTCAACTAATCGCCACAATAAATCTTTCTTAGATAAGTACTGTGTTGGTTTCGATAGTGACACCCTGCCAGCATCAGCACCAGCTGGTAGTGATTATTACTCACACATTATGGGTTTTGGCGAAGATAACACGGCTAAAACACCTGAGTGGGCAGAAAAAATTACCGGTATTGCAGCAACTGATATTGTTGAGTTAGCGAATACATTAGCCAGTGCAAATGCTCCTTTCATCTGTCAAGGCTTAGGGCCTCAACGACACGCAATTGGAGAGCAAACCGTACGTGCAATTGTCATGTTGCCATTATTGCTTGGTAAAGTTGGGGTTGATGGTACTAACTCTGGTACTTGGCCTGGGCACGGCACCAACTCTATAAGTTTATCTCCTAAAGGAGATAACCCATATGCTGGCAGCATCTCTTTCTTTACCTGGATTGACGCCATTGAACGTGGCACTGAATTCACAGCAGAGTCAGATGGTTTAAAAGGCGTTGAAAAGTTAGATAGTAATATTCGCTTTATTTGGAACTATGCAGGTAATGCCCTGATTAACCAACACTCAGACTCTTTTGGCACTCATAAAATTTTGGCAGCAAAAGAAGCCGATGAGCTATTTATTTTAGTTCACGACGTGTTCATGACCCCAAGTGCCAAATATGCTGACATTTTACTTCCTGATCTAACAGATCTGGAACAAACAGACGTATCAGCATTTGGTGGAACAAATCAAGAGACGGTTATTCCAATTACTTCTTCAGTTGACTGCCCTGTTGATGCAAAAGATTGTTTTGAAGTCACGTTAGAAATAGCCAAACGTTTAGGTGTAGAAGGGCCAGTATTCGAAGGTAAAGATTATAATCAATGGCTGCATGAACTGTACGCACGTGATCAAGCCAGAGCAAATGGGACTCTGCCTAATTACGACGATTTAGTAAAAGGTGGCTTACACAAAATCAAAAAGCCTGAGTTTAAAAACGTTGCATTTAGCTCATTTTTTGCAGACCCAGAAACAAACAAATTAAACACTCCAACAGGAAAAGTAGAGATTTACTCAGAAACATTGGCTGACATGGGTAATTCATGGGAGTTACCTGAAGGTGATTCAATTCCAGCTATTCCGAAGTATCACAAAACTTGGGAAAGTTATGAGGATACAGAAACCCGTGACACATACCCAATTCAGTTAATTGGTCACCATACAAAAAGTCGAACCCACTCTAGCTTCCATAACATCAAATGGATGCAAGAAGCATACGAAGATGCGGTATGGATGAACCCTAAAGATGCAAGTGAGCGTGGAATTACCGACGGGGCTAAAGTAGAAATCCATAATGATCGCGGTAGTGTCATTATTGCTGTGAAAGTTACACCACTGATTATGCCTGGTGTAGCGTCGCTAGCTCAAGGAGCTTGGTTAGACAGCAGCAGACTAGATGAGAAAGTGGACATGGGCGGTAATGTTAATTCATTAACAAAATACCATCCAACACCGATTGGTAAATGTAATCCACAACATACTAACTTAGTTCAAATTCGCCTAGCATAGCTAGCTATATCGAGAATATATTATGACTGAATTAACCCAATATGGTTTCCATATCGATACGCAAAAATGCAGTGGTTGTAAAACGTGCCAAGTCGCTTGTAAAGACAAGAATGACCTCGATGTAGGCCCACTATGGCGTCGTACTTACAAATATGGAGGTGGCAGCTTCCAAGAAGTATCTGACGGTGTTTTTACCAATGATATTTTTGCTTATTATGTCTCAATCAGCTGCAACCATTGTAATAATCCTGTATGTGTTAAAGCCTGTCCTACAGGGGCAATGCACAAACGTCGCGAAGATGGTTTAGTCCATGTTGCCACAGATTTATGTATTGGCTGTAATAGTTGTGCAAGAGCTTGTCCTTACGATGCCCCGCAATTAGATACCCAACGTAAAGTCATGACTAAGTGTGATGGTTGTGCTGATAGAATCGCTGACGGATTAAAACCTTCTTGCGTTGAATCATGCCCACAACGCGCAATAGATTTCGATAAAATTGACATACTAGAAGTTAAGTACCCTAATGCCGTTATTGGTGATGTTAAACCATTACCAAGTAGCAGTATCACCAACCCTAACTTGCTTATTACTGTTAATCGACATAGTAGTCGCTCAGACGGCTCTATTCAAAACGAGAACGAAATCTAGTCTCTCCAAAGATAATAAAGATGGCCTATGCGCCATCTTTATTAGTCGACTTATAAATAAATCACCATTGCTAATGCGGAGTTTCAATTGAAGCAAATTGATTTTGAGAATACTGAAGCAGTATGTCGCGTACTATCTGGGATGTTGTTTAATACGCCAAGCGAAGATTTTTACCAGCAAATGAGTAAAGAAATATTATTAAGCTGGCCAACTATTACCACCCCAATAGATGAGATTACTTGCTCAATGCAACGTTCATTGTCAGAGCAAAGCTTTACTACATTGCGTGATGATTTTTATCAACTTTTTATTGGTCCTGGCGTAAAGAAAGCATACCCTTGGGGGTCAGTCTATACAGATAAAGATAACCTAGTAAATGGAGCTTCATGCGTTGCTTTTGAGCAATTCTGCATGCAGCACGGAATGACGATTAACTTGCCCAAAAAGCAGCCGCTTGATCATATTGGTCTGATCCTGGCAGTGTTAGCTAATTTACTCAAAGAGCAAAAGCCCGATCTCGCTTTAATAGTAATTAAACAACACCTGATGCCATGGTTACCGCAATTCTTAAATTGTGTAGACACAAATGCCGAGACAGACTTCTATCGTGGTGTTGCTAAATTAGTGGCGATTACAATTGATGATTTAATATTATTAAATGATATGTCAGCTGAATAACAACACAGAAACAAAAAAGCACTCGCCACATATGATTCGTGATGAGTGCTAAATCTACTTATTCTTACCCCTTAGAAAATGAATTGATATAAAAACCCTGCACTGATCGCCATTGAAATAATGACAAACAGAAATGCCGCAATCATTTGGTTTTTAAATATCGACTTAAGCAAAATCACTTCTGTTAAGCTCGCACCTGCACTGCCTATAATTAGCGCCATTACCGCACCTAATCCCATACCTTTTGCTGCAAGTGCTGCACTTAATGGGATCACCGCTTCTGCTCGAATGTATAACGGAATACCGATAACTGCTGCCACAGGAATGGCTAATGGATTATCTTCACTAGCGATACTTGCAACAAACTCTGTCGGCATAAATCCGTAAATTAATGAGCCAATGGCAATACCCCCTAACAGGTAAGGTAAAACCGTTTTAAAGTCAGCCCATGTGCTGTTCCAAATCTTGCGCCACTTGCTTACAGGTACAGATTTAGCCCCACAACCACTCCCACAACCTTTTGACTCAGGTGCAATATAGGCTTCAGGTTTGACATACTTTTCAAACCCAAGCTTTTCAAGGGTAAAACCAGCAATGACAGACACGCCCATTGCCATCACAAAATAAAACAGTGTGACTTTCAAACCAAATGTCACTGCAAATAAACCAATAATGATTGGATTTAGCAGTGGGCTTGCAAATAAAAATACCATCATGGTGCCAAAGCCTGCTTTAGCACGCAGTAACCCTTTTAAAAACGGGATAGTTGAACAAGAACAAAATGGAGTAATGGCACCTAACAATCCTGCTACCACATAACCTCGGCCATTTTTACTGCTCAGAATCCGCTGAATTTTTTCTGGTGGAATGTATTGCTGTAATACGCCCACTAAATAACTAATAGCAATAAACAGAATCGTTAACTCAACGGCTAAGAACACAAACATGTCGAGTGTTTCTTTAATCATAGTGCTATCAACTGCATTGAAGTCGAACATAGTGTAAACCTTATATCTATATTTCTAGAATAATCGAAATATAAGTGATCTCACTAGATAGATCAATATATTTCTAGTATTATCGAAATATATTTTTGTTATACCGCTCCTAAGGAACTAAACAATGGAAATCGATACGGTTGCGAAAACACTAAAAGAATTAGGTCATCCAACAAGGTTAACCATATATAACAAAGTGATACGAGCAGGGTTTCAAGGTATTGCAGTGGGCAGTTTACAAGAAAGTCTCGGTATTCCAGGTTCAACCCTTTCACACCATATTGCCAGTTTAGCCTCTGCGGGGCTGATTTCTCAGCGACGTGAAGGGCGCACCTTATTTTGCGTTGCCGAATTTACCCAATTAGAGTCTGTCATCGTCTTTTTACAAAATGAATGCTGCGCCGATCAAACTTGCGGTGAAAAGCCCGTTATAGGCAAAAAAAACGTATAATCAAAACAAACGTATAGTCAAAATACACCTATCGAACTCGTTTAAATTGATTGGTCACTAAGCAGCCAAGATGTTGTTGACTGCTTATATGTGTAAATTTAAGTGGTTCAGCTAAATCACCGAATAATGGAATACCACCACCAAGCAGCTTCGGTATAGTGGTAATGATTAACTCATCAATCATGTCGTGCTGCAAAAATTGTTGAATTGTCACACCACCATCAATATATAAGTCATTAAATCCCTTGGCGTTAAGCTCAGCGACCACTTGTGCAAGATCGCCTTTCACTAAAGACACCTTATTTGTCAATTCACTCGGGACTTCTGATAAGGTGCGACTCAACACGAATACGGGTTTGGTATAAGGCCAATCACAATCAAAGCTCAATACTTTTTCGAAGGTATTTCGTCCCATGACCAAGCCATCAATGCGTGCCATAAAGTCGCTAAACCCCATGTCAGACCCTTCTGGGTTAGGCGTTTCATGAAGCCAATCAATGTTGTTATTTTTATCGGCAATATAGCCATCTAAACTCGTTGCAATAAATACGATATTTGCCATTGTGTCACCTCGATAATATTCACATGAGTGTAGCAAATTTATTCTGCAAATGATGAGTTTAAGAAAGCTCAAATCTACGTCGCTTTATTACTTTCAAGCTATAGCATTTTGAACAAGGATGAATTTTTATTGCAATAAAGCAAGCTTGTATATCGTCTGTTCTGGTTTCGTTATCAAGGTGTTTTGCTTGCTGATTTAATCAGCAATTTGCTATGAAAAAACGACCACTTATGACATTATCCGCCGCTGAAAAATAGCCCTATTTGGGCAAGCATTGGTTGCTAAATACTTCCCCCTTTCAATAGCAAGGTCACACTGGTTTATATGAAATCTAATTCGTTAAAATTGAAAATTATCTTTCCGGTATTAATCGCCTTAACAGTCGTCATTGCCCTATTGTCTTGGCAAAGTTATTCCAGCCAAAAAACCATGTTGTTAACCTCAAATCTAGAGCAGGTTCAGCGGCTCAGCAGCCAACAAACTGAAAGAATTAGTGATTGGTTATCATCTAAAAAAGATATTCTGAATGCGCTCAAATCACGGATTAATCAAGGCGACGACATTCATGTTTTGCAACAAGCATTAGATTCAGGTCGCTTCGAGTCCACATACTTTGGTAAAGATACCGGTGAGATGATCGATGCAGACACTAGCATTGATAATACAGGTTATGATCCTCGCACTCGTCCTTGGTATCAGCAAGCAATGACCAGCCAAGCGATGATTCTTACCAAACCTTATGTAGACTTCCCGACTAAAAAAGTCGTGATTACCCTTGCTGAAAAAATCCATAATGGCGTCATTGCCAGCGATGTGAATATTAACGACTTAGTCGATGATGTTAACCGTATGACCTTGCCTTCTAATGGCTTCGCTATCATGATGCATAAAGATGGTACGGTTATCGCTTATAAAGATGCATCAAAAGCGATGGGACATATTCGCGATATTGATAACCAACTGGATCTCAATGTATTGCAGCAACAGCGCCGCAGTGATCAATTAATTCCAATCCATTTTGAGCTTGAAGGCCGTGACAAATTAGTCTGGGTTGAGGATATTCCTCAAACGGATTGGGAACTGATTATTCTACTTGATCAAGCAACGCTTGAAGCCCCTCTAGCGAGCTTGCTTGTCAAACAACTTGGACTAGCTGCATTAGTGCTTTTAGCAAGTATGGCAGTGATTTCATGGTTAATGACTAAGTTACTTCTCCCTCTCGGTCGTGTCTCAAATGCACTGTTTAAAATCGCTGATGGAAACGGTGACTTAACCCAGCGTATTGACGTTGAGTCTAAAGATGAAGTGGGAGTGTTAGCTGATAGCTTTAATCGTTTTGTTAGCAGCCAGCACTTACTCATTAGTCAAATAAGACAAGTGGCACACCAACTTGATCAAAATGCTGATAATAGCTTAGTGAACAGTCGTCATGCTGAAAAAGAAATTCAAATCCAGCAGCAAGAAGTCACTATGGTCGCCACTGCGGTAACTCAAATGGCCAGTGCGACACATGAAATTGCATCCAGTGCAGAAAATACCGCTACCGCAGCGCAACAATCCAGTAGTAGCAGCTTACAAGGCCAAAGCTTGGTGGATAATACCCGTCAATCAATTCATTTGTTGGCCAATGAAGTCACCCAAGCAACGGATGTGATTAGTGAATTGAGCCGTCATGCTAATGCTATTTCCAGCATCTTATCGACGATTCAGGGAATTGCTGAACAAACCAATTTATTAGCACTAAACGCAGCCATTGAAGCGGCAAGAGCTGGTGAGCAAGGACGTGGGTTTGCCGTTGTTGCAGATGAAGTACGTGTACTTTCTCGTCGTACTCAAGATTCAGCCCAAGAAATCTATGAAACGATTGAAACGCTACAAACCACCACATCAAACGCTGTTGAGCTAATGCAAAGCAGCCAAGCACTCGCGACTAACAGTGTCGAAGATGCCAATGAAGCGAATAAAGCCATTGAAGAAATTACCCAAGCAGCGGCATTAATTTCAGATATGGCCAGTCAAATTGCTACCGCAGCAGAAGAACAAACCCAAGTGACAAATGAGATCACGCAGAATACAGTGGCAATTAAAGACGTCACGGATGAAATTGCACAAGCATCCGTCACAGCCCATCAAGAAGCGCAGCAATTAAAAGGGCAAGCAAAGGCACTTAATGACTTAGTGGCCACGTTTATTTTATAAGCAAAAATCGACAATTTTTGGCCAAGGCCTCAATAAGGAAAAGCCCAAGTTTACATTAAGTAAACTTGGGCTTTTTGCCATTAAAGTGAGCAACAAATCTTGTTAAAACAATATCATCTTTTGGGGTTGAAGTTATTGTATTTGTTTAAGTAAAACCACAATAATGCAGTAGCACACTCACTTGTCATGGCAAATATCGTAACATCTAGAAATGCACTTAACTAGTACTAAATCATTACAAATATATTGCAAAAACATTACAAACCCCATGTCGAGAAAGTAGCATAAAACTCAGTTAACCTAGGCTAACTGAATTCTGATTACGCTTTTTCAGCTGGCTCTTTTGGGGTGCCATGATGACCATCACGCTTCCAATCTACATCAAGTAACTCTGCACCTGACAAGCTAAATGCTTGGCCAAATCCTTTAACGTATAAGCCATGATGCGGATTTAGTTTAAATAGATTGAAGTCAGTTAATCCTGCTAGATTGTCAATCATTTCGCCAAAACGTGCCGACAATGCCGCCACACCTTTAGTGAATGTTTCACTATCACGGGCAACAATTTCAGCTGTCGCATCAAAGGTTAAACGCTTACGTGCAAACACACTTTTCGACTCAGACTCATCAGCAACTAGCATGACAGACAGTTTATTAGAGGCTTTTAAGTTAGTGCCGTGGCGTGCTAACTCGCTGACCAAAATATAAAAACCATCATCGGCCAATGCAAATGGAGCATAACTGGCGTTAGGTACACCATCAGCATCTTGCGTTGCCAATTGTAAGGTTGAACGTTGCGCTTTGAATTCTTCAATTTCTGGAAGAAGTTTCTCTCGTAAGCGTTGCTCTTTTTCTGTCGACATCACACATTCCTTTTCTCTATTTTCTAATCAGCAGCGATGACAAACAGTCATCAAAAACGTTGTCATCAACAACTAAGCTGCAATGTTCACGCTATCTTTAAGTGCCTGAAAACGCTCAACCTGTTCACTTAATAACACGCGCTTTTTGTCTCTGCCTAAATACACTTTAAAAACCACTTCACCTTGTGCGCCGAAGAAGTTAATTGAGTGGCTTTCAGTGCCTCTGAACGGCTTGCTGATCAGGGCAATTGCACTGATATCATCCAGCTTTAAGTGGCCATGTAAGCCTTCACCTTTGGTGATTAAGTTGTAGTAACCATGAGCGTACTTACCCTTAGGGAAGCTACCCTTAAATTCAAAAATGCTACCTGATGCAGACACAATCGTGGTCATATTGCCCCACTCTGGTAGTGAAGCCAGTAAGTTATCTTTTTCTGTCAGTGGTAATAAAGCCAACTGCTCTGAAGGCAGTGCTTTAACGACTTCTAACTCTGTGATTGCTAACTCAGCTGCAACCTGTCCTGGCATCGCTGCAGGGTTGTCGGCGAGGTACTGCTTGATTTGTTCTACTGATACAGCCATGGAATAACTCCAAATATTTAATAACCCTAATATACGAATCTTAAATCCTGAAAAAGCCGCTCAAGCTTTTACCCTTGAGAGGCTTTCCAGATAAGAGAGCAAGTGTTATCCACACTATTGCTCTCTCACCTCGGTCTAAATTAATTCGTTTAATGGGTAAAAGAATTAAAACGAGTAACGCGCTGACAATTTGAAATTCCTGCCTTGCTCATACAAGGTTTGCCACGCTTGGCGATATTCCTCATCACCGATATTTTCTACTGCAAAATCTACACGCAAGCCTTCGAATGTCCCCATTGCTGGTTCCCAAGCTACGTAAACATCCCACAATTTGTACGAGTCATATTGCTCTAGGTTGTCAGTTGGTAACTGATCTTGCTCAGCAACATACGTAAAACGAGTACCAAACTTCATATCGCCTTCCATAATGGCTTGCGATAAATCTAAGCCCATTTTCTTAGCTGGGATATTAGATAGATACTCATCTGACTCTTTATCTTTACCTTCAGTTTGACCATAGTTGAAGGTCAAACGAGTTTGCTTATAACGGTAGCGAGTGGTGAACTCAAAACCAGTTAATTTAGCTTCGTCGACATTATCCCAAGAGGTCGTTTGCTCAAGTCCTGGAATCCCATAAAGTGGGTTAGATACAGACTGTTCGATGAAATCATCAACATCGTTTCTGAATGCACTTAAGGTCACCACTAACTCATCATCGCCCGCTAAATCAGCAAAACGCATGTCGGCTTTGATCTCTTTGTTTTGCGCTTTTTCAGCTTTCAGATCTGGATTAATCTCGAAAGTGTTACATAAGCCATCTGGCAAGAAACCTGGGATAGAAGGAATACAGTAATGTGTCCCTGTTGAGTACATTTCTTCCATGCTTGGTGCACGGAATGCTTCGTCGTAACGTGCACTTAAGGTTAACCAATCAGTCGACTTCCACACTAAGCCAACAGATGGCGTAAACGCATTGTCGTCAGATGATTGGTTTAAGTTATTACTTTCATTTTTGAAGGTGTCGTAACGTACTGCAGCATCCAGTGCCAAGGTATCGGTTAAGCTAATATCAGCTTTAGTGAAAGCCCCCCAAACCGTAGACTCACCGTCGATATCATCAGGACGTTCACCAGCTTGACCATTATCGTCACGTACAGTATTAATGGTGTCTTTGTAACCATCCACACCATATGTCAGCACAGTATTGCCAAAGGTAGAGCTGTTATTAAGGCTAAAACCTATGGTGTCGTATTCAGTGCTATCAACTTGGTCTTTCGTCACACGATCTTCGTCGTAATTAGTGCTATTCCAATATAGCGTCGCGTTTAAATCCAACAATGGGTTATCTGTTGGGTTTAAGCTGTAATCTAACGTCACGTTTTGATCTGTCGTATTGCGTTGAACTAATGGTACTGAGCTGCCCACGTTAGTCGCTGGATTACTTGGTACTAACTCATCAGTATCTGAAAAACGTGCAGAAAACTGTAGACGCTGATCATCAGTTGGTTCCCAACCTAATTTAGCTAAACCGCTCGTTGCTTCTGAAGCACTGTTTTCAAGGGTTTGGTCGTTACCAATCTTGATATTGTTGCTGTCGTGGTAGCTACCACTTAATAACCAATCAATATTGTCAGCTAAACCATATAAAGTACCGCTGGTTTTGATCTTGTCGCCGTTCGTTTCAAAACCTTGTTTGATGTAGCCACCAAAGGTATCGCCTTCATCTAAAAAGTCTTGGGCTGATTTGGTATTTTGTGCAACCACACCACCAATCGCACCACTTCCCCATAAGCTACTTGCAGGGCCACGCACAACTTCGATTGAGCTTAGTAGCTCAGGGTCCATGAAATAGGTGCCACGGTGACCAGAATTGGTGTTTTGACGCGCGCCATCAATAGTTTGTAGTACTCGCTGTCCACTTAGACCACGGATTTCAACACCTTGAGACGAAGCACGAGGACCATTAGTCACACTAACGTTAGCTTCGTTTTTCAGTGCATCTGCAACCGAAGAAGGTTGTGACTCTTGCATTTTTTCTTCGCTAATCACTGTCACGCTTCGGCTAGTATCAGAGACTTTTTCACTGATACGCGTTGCTGTGACTAAAACTTCATCAAACTCGGTGACTGTTTTGCTTTCTTGTGCATATGCGGTTGTACTGAAAACCATTGCCATTGCTACTACGAGTGGCTTCTTGGTCATGATTAAATCCTCAAAGTATAAATACAAAATTCGGCTTAGTTCGAGGGAAGTAATGACCACTTTGTGTTAGTGAAAAAGCTAATGAATCATTCAGAAAAACTAATCACAAAGTATTATTACCGCCTAACTAATTGCCGCACTTTACCTGAGAATAAAACTTAGATCAAATGAAAATCATTATCATTTGCGATCTCATTACTTATGTTGTATGTTTAGCGATATCTTGATACTTACTATTATTAAGTGATTGTAATTATTAGCTTTGTAAAGATTGTAAAGATTTTCAGCTAACTGATTGCTTTTCTTAAGAATGGTCAATATCTAACCGAATGCTGTTGTAGAAGAATATAGATCATGACACCTAGACGATATTTTGCTTTTGGATGTTTAACCGTTTTAATCCAAGGAGGCGTTCTCGCCTCTCAAAATACTGAACCTGAAATTCAGCTCGCGGCAGGGTCTGCAATGGGGTCAAATCAAGCTGTTAGTGTCATGGTGGCAATGCAAGCAAGTGCACAAGCTCAAAGCACTGAGCAAACCATTGAAGAAGTGCTTCCAGAGCTTAAGCCAGAAATTAAACCAGAGCCGAAGCCAGAAGTTAAACCAGAACCTAAGCCAATTCCTGAGAAAGTCGTCAAAACCGATCCTAAAAAGCCAGCACCCGATAACGTCATCGCAAAAGTTGAAGAAGTCATTGAGCAAGAAGTCGTTGAACCCACACCGACGCCTGTGACCGAGCAACCTCAAACCGAAATATCAGATACCGAACTTGCCAGCACAGATGCAAGTGCAACCCATGAACAGCAACAAGTGGAGGCCCAACAAGGCGTTACTCAACAAACCGTCGCGTTACAGAAACCGACATTTTCAGCGCCGCCATCACAACCTAATTACCCAAGAAAAGCACGTAAAAGAGGCTTTGAGGGCACAGCGACAGTGGAAGTCATGTTTAATCAAATTGGTGAGCAACTTTCGCTCACTTTAGTTAATAGTTCAGGTTATAGCCTACTTGATGCAGCTGCGATTGATGCTGTTGAAAAGTGGAAATTTGCCGCACCTTCACCGCAAACCGCTTTTGCTTACACAGTAAGAGTCCCGGTGAAGTTTGCGCTAAATTAATCTGAAGATAGGAAACCAACATGTCTCAACCACTATATTTGCAGCTCTCAGAGCAATTAGGCTACTTAACTTGGCCACTGTTTATTTGTGCTTTTTTAGCATCACTTATCATTCTTGAACGACTTGCGTTAATGGCCAATGAGTTATTAAAACGTGACGCTTGGTTAACAGAACTGAGAAAACAAACTCGCAGTGCGACAACAGAGCAACGTCAGCAATTAATTGCTCAACTAAGCCAAGGCCGCAGTATGTTGGCTAAAGGAACGGGGCTATTGTTATCCCATGGTGACCATCCTAGAGCCATGCGTGAAGAAATTTTAAATTTATGGCTAATCAAGCAAAAAGAAAAACTGCAATCGGGCTTAAAAGTATTACATATTATTGGTGTCATCACCCCGTTACTCGGCCTATTGGGCACAGTATTAGGTCTTATTGAAATGTTCAGCCAGCTGGGAATTTCAGACGGTCCCGTCACTCCATCACAATTGGCAACAGGACTTGGACTAGCAATGAATACCACAGCTGCAGGTCTTATCATTGCCGTGCCAGCCATCACCATGTCACATTTGATTGGGTTATGGGCTGAAAAACGCTGCAACAAAATGGCTCATGCACTCAACCAGCTTAACTTATGGTTAGAAGGCTTCGACCAAGCATTAAATATTGGTTGTGAAGTCCCTTGCGGCGCGAATGCACCTTGCCTTAAAGCCAGCAATACCCACGCAAGTCAGCAACAGACTTCATCAAACATGACACCACCAATGGCAGCAACCTTGTCGGAGTCAAACTGATGATTGGCTCTGAACAAGGCATAGGATCGTCGGCTCAAAGTAGCATTGGCATCGATCTTACGCCGCTTATCGACATCATCTTTATCGTATTGGTGTTTCTGCTACTGACAGCCAATACCCAGTTACTGACGTTACCAGTGGATGTCCCCACTGAAACCAAGTCAGAACTGGTGGGCTTATCTCAGGAAGAACACCTTTCAGTCAACATCATGGATGAAGCACCACATTGGGCACTCGACGGACAAACGTTTGACCAATTTGACCAGTTTGAAGCAGCCTTTATTAGTGCGTTTAATGCTTCACCTGATCTCAATGTGGTGGTTGCTGCAGATAAAAATGCGCCAGTACAACCATTGATGACCGTACTTGCTTTATTACAAAGACAGCAAATCAGTAATACCCAAATTTTAATGGAACCCTAATGACTGCGCTTCTAATACTGACAATCGACTCACAGTAAAAGAAACACATAGGGTTTCCACAGTAATTTTTGAGCCTTTATCATATTTATTCGGAGTTTTAATTATGCTCAAGCAACAAACACGTCAATCTAAAACCTTTTTATTCGCCAGCTTAATGGCACTTTCTGGGGCTATTTTTAGCTCAGCAACCATGGCTGAACAGCGCGTTGTCAGCGCAGGTGCTGGTATCACTGAGTTAGTGATTGCCTTGGAGGGGAGTAACGAGTTAGTTGGTGTCGATTCGACTAGTCAAGTCCCTGAAGAACTCACCTCAGTTGCAAAACTTGGCTACCACAGAATGCTGTCGGCAGAGGGTATTTTAGCGTTATCACCAACGTTATTATTGGGCTCTGATGCTATGGGACCTAAAAATACCTTAGAGGTTTTAGCTGGCGCCAATGTTGAAGTGGTATCGCTACCTAATGCCAATACTAAAGAACAACTCCTGCAAAATGTTGAAAAAATGGGGCAGCTACTAGAAAGAGAAACTCAAGCGGCAGCACTCACAGAGCAAATTCAACAGTCTTTTGCAGAAATTGATGCTAAAAAACACACCATCGCCAAACAAGGTGATGCCCCTAAAGTCCTTTTCCTACTGCTACAACCTGACCGTCCAGCGCGTGTTGGCGGCGACGACACTGCTGCAGATATCATTATTAACCTTGCTGGCGGCAATAATATAGCGGGTTTCTCAGGTTATAAGAGCGTTTCTCAAGAAGGTATTTTAGCCCTGCAACCTGATGTCATTCTGATTTCAAACCGCAGCGAAGAAGTGGCAGAAGATCCTGCAGAAACGCTATTAGCCCAAATGCCATTACTTGCTCATACCCCAGCAGGCGAACATAAGCTGATTAAAAACTTGTCAGCTAAAGCATTGCTCGGCGGATTGGGGATCAGTGCTGTCGAAGCTGCCGATCAGCTTGCCAGTGACTTTATTGAGATCCAACAGCGCTAAGTTTGTTGAACGGCTATAGCAAATATTAAACGTGCTGCATTAACGCACTAGGAACTATCATGGAAAATCAACGTTGGCTTTGGCCCTGTTTACTCACCGCTTTGGTGATAACAAGCCTGTTGTCTGTCAGCATCGGACCATTACAAATTAGCCCTTCCACCAGCTTCAATGCCATGGTGAATTGGGCAACTGGACAAGAATTAGCTGCGGTTGCTCCCCACGAGCAACTGGTTATTAATAACGTCCGTTTACCCCGAACTCTTTTAGCTCTAGCTGTGGGCGCAACATTAGCCCAGTGTGGCGCTGTCATGCAGGGGTTATTCCGCAATCCGCTGGCGGATCCTGGCATTATTGGTGTGTCCTCAGGAGCAGCACTTGGTGCAGCAATTTGTATTGTGTTATTCCCCCAAGGTGGTGAATACCTTGTGGCTTTTAGCGCCTTTTTCGCTGGGCTTATTACCACCTTGATTGTATACCGTTTAGCATCGAGCCCAAGCGGTACCTCTGTTGTGCTACTGCTGCTTTCAGGTGTTGCCGTAGCCGCACTTGCAGGTGCTGGTATCGGAGTGCTGACCTATATGGCCAACGATATGGCATTACGTGACTTAACCTTATGGCAAATGGGCTCGGTCGCGGGAGCACAATGGCATTATGTTGTACTGAGCTTAATCGCCCTAGCCTTAATCAGTTGGCAATTTAATAAAAGTGCTAAGGCATTAAATGCATTATTGCTAGGCGAAGCAGAAGCAAGGCACCTTGGACTTGATGTTGATATGCTCAAACTCAAGTTAATTGTTTTGTGTGCTATTGGCGTCGGTATTGCTGTTGCAGCTACTGGGATTATTGGCTTTATCGGTCTTGTTGTTCCGCATTTAGTGAGAATGATGATAGGGCCAGATCACCGCTTATTATTGCCTTTAAGCGCGATGTTAGGTGCTGCAATATTGGTGGTTGCAGACATAGGCGCACGCTCTATTGTTGCACCATCTGAGCTCCCCGTTGGCCTTGTCACGGCACTGTTAGGTGCGCCTTTCTTTATTATTCTATTACTCAAACAGCGCAATAAGTTGGTGTAATATGATGAGAAATCTAGAATTAAAATCCATGCTTAAAACACATAAATCTGCGCCTGCATTATCAGGA
Source organism: Shewanella sp. 10N.286.52.A9 (assembly GCF_041468985.1). NCBI lineage: Bacteria > Pseudomonadati > Pseudomonadota > Gammaproteobacteria > Alteromonadales > Shewanellaceae > Shewanella > Shewanella sp. 10N.286.52.A9. The sequence continues at coordinate 16,057 of NZ_JBFRJQ010000020.1, forward strand.
TTAGAATTGGCTGGCGCTGATACCAACAACACGCCATTGACTCAACATAAGTCAAAGCCCGATGCATTCAGTCACTCTGCAGTGCAAGCCTCACAATCGGTTATTAATATCAGAGATTTATCTGTTCATATTGGCAAAAAAGCCGTGTTAACAGATATCAATCTAGACATTATGCCCGGCCAAGTGACGGCGCTGCTTGGCCCTAATGGTGCGGGTAAATCCACGCTGTTGAAAAGCCTTTGCCAAGAAGTGGCATTAACCTCTGGTGAGATCACTTTACAAAACAAACCACTCGCCAAGTGGGATCGTGCAGAGCTAGCGAAATCCCTTGCTGTTTTGCCACAACATGCGTCACTTACGTTTCCATTTAAAGTCCACGAAGTGGTGCAGATGGGGTTATACCCATTAACCCTTAATCAGCAACAAGGCGCTGAATTGGTGGATAAACAATTAGAACAAGTGGCACTGTCTGCATTGAAATATCGCAGCTATCCAACGCTTTCAGGTGGTGAAAAACAACGTGTGCAATTAGCGCGAGTGTTAACCCAACTTGCTCAGGCACCGAGTCACCCAATTTTGTTTCTTGATGAGCCCACATCCGCATTGGATTTAGCTCAACAGCATCGCGTCCTAGAACTCGCTCAAAGCTTGGCTCGTGAGCAAAACTATTGCGTTATTGTGGTATTACATGACCTCAATCAAGCTTGCCGTTATGCCGACAGATTAGTGGTACTTGAACAAGGTGAAGTGGTCAGTGATGGCGCACCTTATGAAGCGCTAACCGCTGAAGTGATCGAGAAAGTTTGGCACTACAAGCCCACCTTAGTTATCGATCCTAAAAGCAACCTTCCACTTATTTTTTAATATACAGAAATTCAAATATCGCGCAGCCTCTTAGCCATTGCTAGGAGGTCACTGCCATTTTTACTCTAATACCAATCACGATAAGTAAGTGTTCAGAAATAGCGTAGGAAACATACTTGAGAACAAGGCAGATTTTTTTATAAGTAATTATTCTACTGTCAAAAAATCTAATACCGTTATCGCGTGTTTTCACAAGCTAGGGTGAACAGTTATTTATTACGATTGGTATAAAACCTTGTTAAGGACGCAACTTTGCAACAACCTCATCCACAGCTTAATTGGGCTTGGTTAAAACAGAAGATTCTTGCCCATAAACGGCAACTATTTCAGGCAAATATGATAGCCGTTGCCGCCACGTTATTAAGCTTACCTATCCCAATGCTAATGCCATTTCTAGTAGACGAAGTGTTGCTAGAAAAACCAGGTTGGCTATTAAACACCTTGCACCCAATTTTGCCTGACAGTATGCACAGTGCTGGCGTGTATATTGTTATTGTTTTAGTGGCTGTGATTGTGCTGCGGTTACTGACGATGGTGACACAAGTTATCCAAGCCAGAGAGTTCACCAAAATCGCCAAACGCATCAGTTTAGATGTGCGTGAGCGCATGCTAATGCAATTACCTAATATGCAAATAAGCGCGTTTGATAAATACGGTAGTGCAGGATTGGCATCTCGCTGTATTACTGATGTTGATACTCTTGAGCGCTTTGTCAGTGACACTTTGTCACGGCTGATCATCAGCGTATTGACTATCGTCGCCATTGCCAGTGTCTTGCTATGGCTCAACTGGCAATTGGGTTTGATGATCATTTTGCTCAATCCATTGGTTATCTACTTCTCTTCTCGATTTGCTGAACACGTCAAAACATTACGTCGTAAAGAAAACGCAGCAACTGAAGCATTTCAACAAGCCCTCGTCGATACCATTGATGCCACAAGAGAGCTACGGTTAGCACAGCAAGAAAAGCACTATTATCAACGTGTATTTGGCTTAGCCTCCAATTTAAGCCAGCATGCCATTGCCAACCAATGGAAAACAGATGCGCTCAATAAACTCAGCTTCACTACTTTCTTGCTGGGATTTGAATGCTTTCGTGCGATGGCCATCTTTATGGTGTTGGTTTCAGACTTATCCGTCGGCCAAATTTTTGCCATCTTCAGTTACCTTTGGTATTTGATGGGACCCATTCAAGAGTTATTGAACATTCAATATGCTCGATTTGGCGCACAAGCCTCGATGGAACGACTCAATCAGTTATTAGCGTTAGACACTGAACCCGCAGAAGTGGAAACGCAACAGCCACAAAAAGTGACTCGACCACAACAATTTACTGAAGCACCAGCACAACAACTTACTGAAGCATCAGCACAACAAGCCATGGGCTTAACCATTGAATTTGATAATGTCAGCTTTGGTTTTGCCGAAACGCCAAACTTGTTCCACCAGCTTAACTTACATATTGCTGCCAATGAATCCGTTGCCTTACTAGCAATGAGTGGCGGCGGTAAATCAACCTTAGTCAATTTACTGCTCGGCTTTTACCCTGCTCAATCAGGGAACATCTTAATAAACGGTCAGACTATCGATGACTTTGGTATCAACACATTAAGGCGTCGAGTAGGTTACGTGCCGCAACACCCTAAGCTTATCGCTGGCACATTACGTGAAAACCTGACTTTCGGCGCTGATGTAAGTGATTCAACACTATGGCAAGCCCTTGAAAAAGCGGAATTATCAACCACTATAGCCAGTTGGTCAGAAGGGTTAGATACAGACTTAGGTCGCAGCGACACACGATTATCAGGCGGGCAACTGCAACGTCTCGCAATTGCCAGAATGTGGATCTCAGCACCTGATTTAGTCATTTTAGATGAGGCGACTTCAGCCCTTGATGCCGCAACAGAAGCCAAAGTACTGCAAAACTTACACGCATTTTTGCAAAACCGTAGCTGCATTATTATTGCCCATCGACTGAATAACCTAGATTTAGCCGATCGAATTCTGGTGTTAGATGACGGCCAAATTGTGCAGTCAGGTAACCAGACGCAGCTCAAACAAGAGGCGGGATTGTTTAAGCAATTGTTTGCCACGACTTAGCGCAAATAGCATAGCAATAGGCCGTTTAACGTGACTAAAAAGGCATGCATTAGCATGCCTTTTTTATTCAATAGCAATCCAACTACTCGCCTTACAACAAGATCACTAACGCATCTATTTAACCCAGTTTCGCTGACAATCTTTACAATGCAAAGCGGCAAAACTTGATCTAAACCAAGCAAAACGCAAATGATAATGGTTATCATTAACTATATTTATTTTTACTTGATGTGAGTAACCATGATCTTAACTTCTTCCATGACAGGCATTGCAAGCCCAGACCCTTTGCAACATGCATTTAAAGTCAAAAGCGCTCCCCATGCAGGTCGAAGTGGTAGCCGTCCAATTAAAGTTGATGAACAGCTTTGGCAACAATGGTGGCAAACGGAAACAACTGCAGATAAACGTGCTTTATATATTCATATTCCATTTTGTCGTAAGCGTTGTAGCTTCTGTAATTTCTTTGAAAATGGCGCTAAACCTGAGCGCATTAGCCACTACATGGAAGTATTGTGTCAGCAGTTAACACTCGCCTCGCAAACAAGGCTGGCACAAAGTCAGCCCTTTGACACGGTTTACGTCGGTGGTGGTACACCGACTGATATTACCGCTGAGGAAATTGCCAAGTTAGGCCAAGCTATTCAACGATTTCCATTAGCTGATAATGCAGAAGTCACCCTAGAAGGCCGCCTAAATGGTTTTGATGACGCTAAGTTTAACAATGCGCTAGATAACGGTTTTAATCGTTTTTCATTTGGTGTTCAAAGCTTTGATACTGCTGTACGCAAAGCCGCAGGTCGTTTTGATGATAAAGAGACTTTGCTTAAGCGATTACAACAACTTAGCCAACATCCAAGCGCCAGTATTGTCATCGACTTGATCTTTGGTTTACCAGGGCAAACCATGGATATATGGCAACAAGATATTCAAGCTGCAATTGACTGTGGAGCCCATGGCGTCGATTTATATCAGTTAATTGGCTTAGCGGGTAACCGTATCGATAAAGCCAGCGAAAAAGGCAAAGTATTAGGTACAGAAACCAGTGAATTTCAGGCTGATAGCCAAACCCGTGCCAGCATGTATGCCTATGGCGCTAATGCACTAGAAAGCCAGCAATGGCAAAGATTATCTAGCTGTCATTGGCGCAGAGATGACCGTGAGCGCAGCGTGTATAACTCACTCGCTAAAAGCGGTATCGAAATTTTGCCTTTTGGTGCTGGCGGCGGCGGTAGCATTCATGGTCATGGCATGATGAATGCCAGAGATTTAAGTGAGTGGCACCAAGCACAAGTTGTCACTGAAGATGCAGAGTCGAGCAGCCAGACACGATTGCCAGCACAAGTACCAGGCATGGCGCTCAGTCCAAATCCATCTGCCGCATTTGATGCTATTTTTAAACGTGGCTTAGATTCAGGCACATTAACATTCGATGGGATTGAAACCGATGTTGTTATTCATTTGCAGCCATTGTTTGAAGCATGGCAGCAAAATGGACTCGCAACGATAAATGACAGTTGCTTGAAACTCACGCTTGCTGGCCGTTTTTGGAACGTGAATATGCAAACGGGTTTATTTGAGTATTTAGCTAAAAACCCAATGAATGCAGAAGCACAGTTAGCAAGCTAATTGACCAACTGAGGCGAAGCAGATATGCCAATAAACTGGGATATCTGCTGCATCAAATACCGCTTGTTCATATCGTGAATAATGGACAAGTTATGAAGCTGGCATATGCTCCACCAGCATATCAATGAAACTTCGCACCTTTGGAGTTAAATGCTTGCGACTAGGATACACAGCGTAAATATCCACTTCAGGTTGCACATAGTCACTAAACAACACCGTCAGCTTTTTCTGCTCTAATGCCTTAGATAAATAAAAAGAAGGCAGGCGGCAAATACCATGATCATCCAGCACCATTGCTAATTCCATATCCGCATTATTGCAACCGATAACTTGGGGAACATCAACCGTCACTGTCGCTTTTTCAGGATGTTCAAATACCCAACGACTAGGATGCTTTAAATTGGTGTAACAAATACATTGATGAGTAATAAGGTCTTCTGGAGACTGCGGCGTCCCATGTTTTGCTAAATATGCTGGCGTTGCTACCACTAGTGCGTGAAATCGGCTGAGGCGCTTACAAATCAAATTAGAATCATCGAGCTGTTGGGTTGCTCTTATCGCTAAGTCATAACCATCTTGAATTAAGTCGACATGACGGTCACTAAAATCAATGTCTAAGTTTATTTGTGGGTATTGCTGCATGTATAAGGACAATATCGGTTGTAAGTGCATTAAACCTAAAGTGACCGGGCAGCTAATTTTTAACGTGCCACTAGGCACTTGTAAGCGACTATCTAACATAGCGACAGCTTGCTCTGCATCTTTGACTATCTGCACACACTGCTGATGAAATAGCTTACCTTCTGGCGTTAAACTCAATGAGCGTGTACTGCGATGTAACAAGCGGGTTTGTAATCGCTGCTCTAATTTTGTCACCACTTTACTGATGTGCGATGTCGAGTGACCGGTTTTTTCGGCGGCAATCGAAAAGCTACCAGATTCGATAACTTGACTAAAAATGACCAGGCCATCAAACAATTTAGGGTCAAGATTCATATGTCACTCTCTCCATCAAATTAGCCAGACACACAGGTCGACATTCATTCCAAAGTAACACCAATTTTCAATATAACCCAGAATTACAAGTCATATGGAAATAATCATTTACCTTATACCTACTTAATCCCACGCCGTGATATCGCTAAAGTAACCACATCAACGCACGAGGGCTCAAGCCTTTAAGTGGTTAACTATAAGGAAATAATCATGGAACAGATCACTCGAATTAATCATTATGGGTTACGCGTAAAAGACCTTGATATTGCTAAAGCATTTTACGCGCAACTTGGATTTAATTATGTGGCTGGTCCATTAGGGCCAGAGCCAGTAGCGATTGTCGAACACCCGAGTGGTATCAACATTAATTTTATTTTGAATGCCGCACAAACTGACACGAATGTACTAATGGATATTCCCACTAAACACACTGGCTATACCCATATTGCGTTAGAAATTAATAATGCTGACGTCATGATTGAGCAATTAAGCGAACGCAACATTCCACTCAGTGGTGAACTAATGCAGCACATTAATGGACGTTCATTCTTCATTCGAGATCCTGACAAAAATGTCATCGAATTTATTGAATACAAGCACGTAAATTAATGTTAAACATAAATAAATACGAGTAATTTACCCCAATATACGTTTTGTTTTAACTGACTTATTCTGGCTTAAAGAGCCTAAGGCAATAACATGAAAATTTTAGCATTTGCAGCAAGCAGCAGTCGTCATTCCATTAATAAACAACTCGCACAATATGCGGCTAACCATGCCGCGACATTAGTTAATAATGCCGAAGTTGAATTGCTCGATATCAATGACTACGAAATACCATTATTCAGTGAAGACCGTGAGAAAGAATTGGGTCAGCCAGACTTGGCTAAAGCTTTTTTCAACAAAATTGGTCATGCGGATGCTATCGTTATTTCATTTGCAGAGCATAACGGCTCATACACCGCAGCGTATAAAAACCTATTTGATTGGACATCACGCATTGATCAAAAAGTTTTTCAGGGTAAGCCAACATTACTACTGGCCACCTCGCCTGGCCCAGGCGGCGCGAGTACAGTACTTGCAGCGGCAACAGGTTCAGCCCCTTACTTTGCCGCTGAGGTCAAAGGCTCGATGTCAGTCCCTAGCTTTTATCAAAACTTTGATACCGAGAAAGGTCAGTTAACCAATGCAGAACTTGTCGCAGAACTGAATCAAGCTGTGGTTCAATTAGTTAGCTAAGTCACTCAAACCACTCGATAACGCTGTATTATTGCCGCAGCGTTATCTGAGCTCTGATCGTCTGACAATGATATCTCTGAGGCTAGTACCCCGCCATTTACCATAATCATTTTTGCTGAAGCGACATTGTGCTTATAGCAATGAATGTGTAGCTCATTAATGCCTTTGAGTTTTGCCTTAGCAATAACCAGCCCCATGAGTTCAGCCCCTAAGCCTTGACCTCTATAACTTGGACGAATGCCCAAGCCAATGTGCCCGCCACAATGTCTAATAGCGTCATTTAACCGCAAGCGTAAATTGGCGACACCAACTAACTCAGCCTCATCAACTAACCAATAGGTTTCGCTGGCGACATAACCTTGAGGCAAGTTAACCCCATCAGCAAAGTTCTGAATTTTTTGCAACATGGCTTCAAAATCTTGATGTTCAAAATCCAGTGGAAAAGGATAACGCTCTTCATCGGCTAGTTCTGCAATATAAGCAAGATAACTGGATTGGTATTCTGCACTGGGTTTAACGAGTTTCAATGATACTTTCCCTATATTAATTGAGACAAAAAAAGAGCCTCACGGCTCTTTAATGTTAACGCCTAATGAGCACTTACTTGCGACCTAAAATACGTAAAATTCTTAGGAATAAATTAATGATGTCCATATACAAGGCTGCAGCGCTATCTATCGCGTTATCAACTGTTTTAGGAATTTGATTTGCGCGCCCCCAGTCGTAGCCAATATAGCCACAAAAGATCAGCACGACTATCCAATCTAATATGCCATGGTGGATCCCAAAGACATAAATTTCAATTAATTCGATGACGATAACCAACAGCAGCGCAATGGTTAACGCTCCGGCAATTTTACTGAAAAAAGCAGGGAACAATGTGCCTAAACACATCATTGCAATAGTCACTAACCCAGTAATACGAATGGCTTCAGACACGAGTGCAGCGTCATATTGACTCACAACCAAGTTAATAATGAAACCAAATGGCACGACCACGAAGTTGTAGCCAATAAAGCTCACCACAGGTTTATCTGACGATGAAAATAGGTAAATACCTAAAAAACATGACGCAAAGTAACCAATAAAAAATACCCAAGAATTAACAGATGCAATCGCTTCTGGGGAAATATTAGTCACCATCCACCAGTTAATGCCAAAGCCCCAGCATAGGGTTAACCCAATCAATAAATTGTATAATGGCCCACTGATAATCTTGTCTGTGGTATATGTTCGATCAAATACATTTGTTTCCACTTAGCTTTCCTTATCACTCAATCATTCTTCAACTTACGTTCAAATAAAAATGACGAAAGCACAGCTTTCGTCATTGAGCCTTTCTGGTCATACTGACCCAGTGAGGTTTATTTAATTAAACGTAAGATATAAGGCACTTTAAAGTCTTCTGCTTTTGATGCCGCAATCGCACCTAAAATGCAAAACACTAAGTTAAATATCCCAACAGCAAACATGGTCAACATGCCAATAACGATAATAAATAGAAGGCTTGAAATAAAGTAACCAATGATAACGGTGATCGAGAGGTTTAACGATTCTTTTGCTTGCTGGCGAACATATTCATCATCAGTCTTGACGAGATATAAAACCAAACCAGGAATAAAACCAAAAAAGATGGTGCCTATCCAACAAAGTAGTGCCAAGTTTTTAGAGTCTTGACTCACTTCTTGAGTTTGTAATGTTGTTTCTTCACTCATTTTTGCAATCCTTATTTGCCTGATTTAGGCACTTTTCTTTTAGAGTTGTTGTGGTTATCGAAGGCATATTAAGCAGAGTTTATGACAGGAATATGCAAAAGCTGGTGTAAGGATAAATCTGAAAGCTCCTTTTCACGTACTCGATAGCAATCCTTCACGTCTCGAATGACAATATGTTCCTTAACTTAGATTACCCAGCTCACCTCGTTAGTGCAATAGTACTCTTTGATTAAAATCACACTTTACAATTATCATTAAACATTTAAAAACATCATCTTATAACGCTTACCTGACTCTCCTTCCTTGCGTCATTGTTTAAAACTACAGCGTCATCAGCCTCAATAAAAAGTCGTAACAAGGCTCTGTGGCATTAAATGGTAACTCTTTAATTACGACTTTTATTAAGCTAGTTATCACCCAAGAGCGGCTGTTTGGTGACGTGCTGCCATATTGATTATCAACTTTTTATCGTCTAAGTAGGCTTATGCAACAGACTCAACGAAGAAAAAATATTCGCGTATTCAAGCTGATTTTTAGTGTCATATTGATGTTCAGTATCAGTGTGGGGTTTTACATATTTAATCAGTACCAAAAAATTGAAAATGACGAAATGAAGCGTATCAATGACAAGCACAGTCAGCGATTAACGTTTTCAACAGACAAGCTCGCAGCTGTTATTGAGGGCGTTGATGACATCATCAAAAAGCTCACTACGAGCCCGCAGATCATGAAATTTACTGAGCACCCTAGTCAGAGCAGCCGCGATACGCTTGAAAATATGTTTTATTTTGTGGCAAAAAATGAAGCCATATACTCGCAGATTCGTTATATAAACAATGATGGTATTGAGCTAATTAGGGTTAATAACCTAGGTGTTCAACCCTTGCGAGTGCCTACAGCGCAATTACAAAACAAGTCTCAACGCCCGTATTTTGTGTATGCAAAGCAGCTAAAACAAGGTGAAGTTGGTACTTGGCCAGTCGACTTAGAAATTGAAAATGGTGAGTTATCACAACCTATTCAGGCAAGCATGCGTATCATCTCGCCTGTTTATCACCAACAAAAACGTCAAGGGTTTATGGTGATAAACCTGAGCATTTCTAACATGCTAAGCGCCATTGATGGGCTTCATCAAGATAATGTCGTGACAAAAATATTTGAACATCAAGGCCACTTACTTGCAAGCGATCAACCTAATGAAACATTAGATAATTTACTTCATAACAAAGCTGGCTCTAGCTTGGCTGAGCTTATGCCTAATTTATGGAAGCAAATTCAATCGTCTGAAAATGGCCGCCTAACTCAAGATGATGCAGTCTACTCTTATGCAAGGCTATCCCTTGGAGAGGCCTACAGCCCACTTGGCCAGTATATTGTTATATCGAGCCCGACAGATTCACCTTATGTGCAACAACAAAAACAACACCTGCTGGTGAATGGCTTACTCATTTTGCTACTGATTGCGGGTATTTGTGGCTACATTTTCAAATTATACAACCAGCATGAAAATGAATTGGCTAACAGCCAATTGATTGAAGCCGCTTTTAATGGTGTTGCGGGCGTGATTATTACTAATCCACAGTTTGCATTAATAAAAGTGAATCAAGAGTTTGTGCGGGTTTCGGGTTATACCCAAAAACAACTACTCAATAAATCACTGTATCAATTAAACCTGTCGCTCAATGAGCATCAAGTTGCCGCCATAAAAATACAATTAGAAAAGGATGACTTATGGAAAGGTGAGATTGTCGGTCATAACAAATCAGGCCTGCAATATACGCTGATAACCCGAATACAAACGTTAAAAAACAACATAGGGCAAGTCAAAAAGTACGTGATTACCTTTATCGATATTACGCAACGAAAACTGCTTGAAGAAGAGTTACGAAACCAAAGTGAGTCGGATCCTTTAACCGGAGTCTGGAATCGTCGTAAGTTTGACAAGGAGCTAGATAATCTCACGGTTTATACTAAACGTTATCCTGATTACCAAGCATGTTTAGGGATCATCGATATAGACCATTTTAAAGTCATCAATGATAAGCATGGACACGATGCAGGTGATGTTGCATTGCAAAAGTTAGCCCATTTTTTAAATCAGCAATGCCGTGAGACAGACATTGTCGCTCGCATTGGTGGAGAGGAGTTTGCAGTGTTAATGCCACACACCTCAGCAGCTCAAGCTGAGGCTGTGCTTAATCGACTTTGCCGTATTATTGATGCCAATTCGCAGTTCCCTTTCACCATTAGTGCTGGAGTCACTAAAGTAAAAGACGATGCGACCTTAGCCTATAAACATGCTGATATCGCCATGTATAGAGCAAAAAAAGCGGGGCGAAATCAGGTTATACAATATGATGCGACAACGACGAGCAACACTCAGATGCGAATGACATCAAGCTCGAAACTGAGTGTCGTATAAAGCTAAAACGCTTGAATTAGGCCAGCGATACTGGCCTAAAATCACTATTTTAATGGGGTATCAAAACCGTATTTAGCCAAAATTTCTTGGCCATCCGATGATAAAATAAAGTGCGCTAAACCAGCGGCATCAGGGTTAGCCCCATTCACAAGCGTTAACCCATATTGTGCGCCAACAGATAATGCTTCTGGCACGCTAATAATTTGTAACGCTGGCACTTCTTTTTGTGCCAATACCGCATTGGTACAGTAGGTTAAGAAGATGTCTGCCTGATTATTTTCCATTACCCAACCGTAAGGGTTGCGCCCTTCAGGCGCTTTAGCTGAGTGTTCACCACCTGTTAGCTGTAACGCTTTTTGTTGTAATGTTTGCTCTGCACCTATTTGTAACTGTTCAGCTTTGGCAAATAACTTCCAAGCATAATCACCCGCAGGATCCGCTTTGGGTGTGGATGTGCCCACTCTAATATCCTTGCTTAGCATTTTATCCAATAACTGCTCACTGGTAAGTGAGACACTTTGCTGGGCAATGGCACAGAGCTTATTGCCAGCAAATCGCACTACAGGCCCTGCTTTATCAGCTTTATTAAGAGTCGTTGGGTGTTTCATGTTTGCAGAGGCATACAAATCGACATGCTCGCCTTGTTCAATTCGCTTACGTAATAATCCAGATGGGGCAAACTGCGACGCCACTGCTACATCATATTGATCTTGATATTGAGCAACGACTTCCGTCATTGCCGTCTTTAAACTTCCTGCAGCTCTAAACTCTACTGTCTCAGCGGCAACCGTACTCGCTGAGAAGCTGCTCATTACAGCTAAGGTGACTAACCATTTTTTCATGTTAATTCGCTCACAAGTTAATATTTTAAGGTCAATGATTTGGCATTAATCACTATTGATTCATGCCGTTACATTATTCTCAGTCGCTTACACTATGCTTTTCGGCACAAAATAAACTCGGCATTCATCGCAAAATCAAACATTCACATCAATAATTTACATAGAGGAAAACAGCGGTAAAGAACATAACGTTAGTGACTATCGCTCGCTATTTGGCATGACATTATTAGCCCAATGACACAGCACTTCTCGCTAAACTTTTTGTTATCTGCGCCGATATCTCTATTATCAGTGCCAATAAACAATGTGTTTATGTCACCTCACTTAGCTCAACCAATTAATTGGGTTTGATTGGTGATGTAACGTGAAATTAATCAACAGATAAATCGCTAAAAAAAGATAAAAAACAATCAGTGACTGTCAGACTGAGATCTGTCTCGATTTATTCACTGGTAATACTCGGTAACATGCCAGCTTATTACATGTAACACTTTGTATTGATGAATTAAATTATCAATATAATTTACAGAATATATTGTAGGCACTGACCGCATTTGCAACTTAATGTCAGGGCTAGATTGTTGCTTTGACTAAAGGAATGCTCGACATGAAACAAATTAGCTTTCGTAAAGTAGATGCTGTACTCATTAAGCTCAGTTTAAACGGTAAGTTTTGGGTTATATGCGCTCTTGTCACCGCGATTACCGCCGCTATAGCTATGACTCAATACGTCAATTACACCAATCAAATTGAATACAGTTCAGAGCAATTCGCTCAATCCAGAGTCAATGCTTTTGCACAAAGCGCTCAAGCTCAAGGGCTTGATGATCAGGCATTAGTTGATTTCGCTCATCTCATTGATGCAAAAGTTGGCCAATTAACTCAGGCTACACGCTATCAAGACAACATTACCGTAAGCGCACCCGTCAATAACTCAGCGTTAATTCTAACAGTGAATGTCGCTAAATTAGAGGCAGACCCCTTATCCAGCGCAAGCAGCATGCTGATTTGGGCATTTGCCGGTTTATTGCCTCTGTACCTACTGTGTTATTGGATTTCGACTTCGTTAGGTGGCGGACTATGGGACATGTATGTTGCCATCAAACGTCTTGCTGAAGGTGACTTAACCTGTCGCCTTAATTTTTTTGGTACGGATGATTTCAGTCTTATTGCCCGAGAAATTGATCGCAGTGCCGATAACATGAGCGAAATGGTGACCGCCATCGCAGCCAATGCGCAAACCTTGTCTAATGCTGCACAAGAATTTAATCAGCAAGCGCAGCAAAGTGAGCAGCTTACTGAATATCAACATAACTTTTTAGATACAGTATCGGTGGCAATGTCGCAAATGACCACGGCGATTGAAGCGGTCTCGCACCATGCAAGCAGTACCAGTGAACAAACTCAAACAAGCTCATCGCAAGCCAACAATAGCCAAGTGCAAATCAGTGAAGCCGTCAATCGTATTGGCACTTTAACGGGTCGCATCTCGCAGGCATCTATCTCTGTTGATGAGCTATCAAAAGCTGCTGCCAATATTGGTGAAGTAGTCACCACGATTAATAGTATTTCAGAGCAAACTAACTTATTGGCGCTTAATGCTGCCATTGAAGCGGCACGAGCGGGTGAACAAGGTCGTGGGTTTGCTGTCGTTGCCGATGAAGTACGTACTTTGGCTAGTCGCACTCAGCAAGCGACTGTAGAAATACAAACCATGATAGAAGGGTTACAGAAAGACACGGGCACCTTATCGCATATTACTGAAGACATTGTTAAACAAGCTGAGCAAGGGCAACAAGCCATTGCCTCGGTGGGTGAAGATGTTGATGGCATGGTCACTTCAATTAACCATGTGTTTGATATGAGCTCGCAGATCGCTTCATCTTCTGAGCAACAAAGCGCAGCTTCTCGTGATATTGCTCAGCAACTGCATGACATTCGTAGCCAAGCAGAAACGATACATGAAACATCACATCGCTCAGTGACCATTGCAAACCAACTCACTCAAGCATCTGTTGGATTAGATGATATTTTAAAACAGTATCGTTTGGCTAAATCATAAGCCGACTTAGGTACTCGCTAACTCATTGAGGCGAATAGCATCTTCGCCTCATTGTATTTTTCGTTAATAAGCTTTGATCGTTAAGGTACGTTACTAATCCAAACCGTTTGGTAAGGCTCTAATAATTGCGTAGCAGTAATATCGTGGATCACTTCGCCGTCAATCAAATCAAACCAGGTTTCGGTACCAATTAAGTTCAGCTCGGCCAAGGGTAAATCTATCGGTTGGTCTGAAATATTACTGATACAAAAAATGCTCTGTCTACGATCGCGACTCTGACGCCAAAAGCCAAATAACTGCAACCCTAAGTGCAAGGTAAATTGAGTCGCATTAGGATTAAATGCAGCTTGATTGGTTCGAATAGTTATCAGCTTAGTCAGTGCTGCAAGCACTTTAGCATGGGTACTATTGTCATCGGCAAGCAAGCCATTCAGTTGTTCTGCATCCCAACGATGACGATTAATTGAGCGATTATGAGAGGTATTAGCCAGTTTCTCATAATCATTTTCGGTGCCCAGCAAGCTATGAATATATATCCCAGGGATCCCTTCCAGCCCCAACATAATGGCATGGGCACAGGTAAAGCGCGCTAAACCAAATTGGTCTTTGCCTTTCGTTGTACCTTGCAAGGCATCGATGAGTGCGATGTTCATTTCATAGGGCTTTTTATGGCCATCTTCGCTCGTTCGGCTGGAAATCTTACCGCCAAACAACACCATGGTTTCTACTAGACTGTCAATTTCATCCTGCTCTAATATCCCTTCAACAGGCCTTAAACCCACACCATCATGTGAAGCAATAAAGTTAAAATAAGTGGTGCCATCCTGTGCTGGAGGCATGCTCATTTGCCAACGTTTTAAATACAAACAGCTTCCTGTAATCAAAGTATTAATCAGTAAAGGCGGCAATGAGAAATTATAAATACAGTGCGCTTCGTTGGCGTTGCCAAAATAAGTCAGGTTTTGAGTATTGGGAATATTGGTTTCGGTGATCACGACTGCATCTTGTTGAGCATGCTCTATTAATGTGCGTAATAAACGGATCACTTCATGGGTTTGCGGTAAGTTAATTGATTTCGTGCCGACAATTTTCCACAAGAATGCCACGGCATCAAGGCGGAAAATATTCACGCCGGCATCAAGGTATTGCCTAATGATACGTGTAAATTCGATAAGCACTTGTGGATTTCTAAAGTCAAAATCCACTTGATCATGGCTGAAGGTACACCAGACATGCTGCCAGCCTTTACTTGTATGAGTTGGCCTTAATAACGCAGAGGTTCTTGGGCGAACCACTTGAGATAAATCATCGTCAACATTGGCGGTAAAAAAGTAATCATGCCCAATACCTTCACCCTTGATAAAGTTCTGAAACCAAGCACTTCGACTAGAACAATGATTGATGACTAAATCAGACATGAGTCTGCGCTTTGACGCTATGGCGGTAATATCAGACCAATCACCCAAGCCATCATTGACGCTTGAGTAATCGATAACAGCAAAGCCATCATCCGAACTAAATGGAAAAAATGGCAGAATATGCACCGCATTAATGCATTCAAGATGCGTATCCATAAAGTCGGATAACGTGGCTAACGGTTTTTGATCTGCTGCAATAATGCTGTCGCCGTAGGTTATCACTACCACATCTTTTTCAGACCAATGATTACTGTATGGTCGAGGAGTAAAGCCACCTTGAGTAATGCGCATAATATCGACCAACACATCAGCAAGTTCATCATAACTTTGTGTTAGCTCAACATCTTTATAAATGCATCCAAGCTGTTGAATCAGTTTATGCTTTAAACTTTCTATTTCTGTCATAAGCCTATCTTCTAACGTTTATCAGATTAGACTGGCAGCCCACCAGCCTTATCGACCTTATTCATTACATAAACTCAGCGTTATCCGCTTCTACAGCCGATTTAAGTTGCTCAAGTACGTCAGGCATAGCACTGATCACTCGGCTCCATGTTGGCATGAATGGCGTTTCCATTGGGTTATCTAAAAAGCGCTGACCTGCTGTCACAATGTTTTGAGTAAACATTTCAACGGCTTTTTCTTCGGTATGAATATCGGTTGATAACCCGTTCATCAATGCGTCATTATGGTAGGTTTCCACGTAATCTAAGGCGATACGATAATAGGTTGCTTTTAATGTTCTAAAGGCTTCTGTATTAAAGGTTTCACCTTGGGTAGCCAGTTTGCGATAAAACGCCTTAGTAATATCTATCGACATTTTTGATAATCCCGCTTCGGCATTATCGAGCGACAAATCTTGATGCTTATGATCATAATTATCGGCAATATCGACTTGGCAAATACGGTTGTGGGCATAGTTACGGTGCATTTCACTGAGCACGCCAATTTCTAAGCCCCAATCACTCGGAATACGTAAATCATTTAGCACATCACGTCGAAAGGAGAATTCACCTGCCAGTGGGTACCGAAAACTATCCATGTATTCAAGGTAATCGTTATGGCCAACGACTCTTTGCAGCGCTTTGATCAATGGCGTAACCAGCAGACGTGACACACGACCATTAATTTTGCCGTCTGACATGCGGGCGTAATAGCCTTTACTGAACTCATAATTAAACTGCGGGTTAGCAACAGGATAAAGTAAGCGCGCTAACAATGACTTTTCATAGGTGACGATGTCACAGTCATGCAGGGCGACTGACTCAGTTTTGCCTGATGCTAAAATATAGCCCATGCAATACCAAACATTTCGTCCTTTCCCCAACTCTTTGGGCGCTAAACCCAGTGCACTGAGTTTTGCATCTAGTGCTTGTAATCTTGGCCCATCGTTCCATAACACTCGGTGATGTTGCGGTAATTGATTGAAGAATTTTAGCGCTTGCTGATACTGCGCTTTATCAGCTCGGTCTAAACCTATTACCACTTCCGATAAATACGGCACATCTTTCAATTTATTAATGATATTGGGTAACGCTTCACCTTCTAGCTCTGAATATAGCGAAGGTAAAATTAGCCCTAGTGGTCGAGTTTTGGCAAATTTCATGAGGTCCTTTTCCATTTCCTCATGGGTACGCTGGGTTAAATTATGTAATGTGGTCACAATACCATTCTGATAAAAGTCAGCCATGTTATGCCTCCTCAGCTGTAAATAAACTTGGGGTGGGAGAATCAAGTAATAACGCTTGCAAGCATTCAGCCCAGCCCTTGGGACCGTAGTGGCGGCTTTGCATGGTTTTATTGCTGGTTTGAATTGTTGGGAAAGTATGGGTTGGCGACTTAATTTGAATCGCAATATCGGCGGCTTCAAGCATGGCACTATCATTTCCGCTATCGCCCAAGGCTATTGTGTTAACCCCTACCTGATATGCGTTAGCATAAACCTGTGCCAGCCAGTTCATTGCACACCCTTTGTCGGTATGGCCGCCCACATGCAAAAATCGACCACCTTGCAACATATTGGCACCAAGCTTCTGCATATGGTCAATAAAGCGTTGCTTGCGCTCTTCATCAGCCGTCCACAATAGCGGCTCTGAGTAATGCCTTACTAAGGCAAGTTCTGCTTTCTCTGCGGATAAGTCGGTGAGTTCACATAGCTCATCAGCACTGAGTGATGAAAAGCCAATGAAGTCTTCTGCAAATTCACTTGCTTGATTGTCTAATAGACTGAGCCAATGTTGCCTTGTTTCACAAAAGGCTTTAACCCAGTAATACCCCTCGGTCACAGTATCTTCAGGTTGTTGTTCAAAGTAGCCAATTGGGATATATACCACGGCGCCATTTTCAGAAATAAATGGAGAATTAAAACCAATGGTTTGTTGAATTTTTTCCATTTCAGCAAAGGTTTTACTGGTATTGGGAATAATAGGAATTTGTTTTTCAACCAACGCCTCTATCACGCCAATTGCACTCGAAAAGCTATAGTCATAGTGGTCGAGTAAAGTGCCATCCATATCGGTAAAAATAAGCGGTTGAGTCGTCATTTTCTTCCCCTGCCATTTCGCTAATCATTGTGTGATTAAATTAAACGTTACAGGGAACATGCCAGCTTGATATAAAATGCACCAAATTGGTTAATTACTTACTTTAGCTATTGATTTTAAATATTAATTTATTAACGCGCGGAATCATAAATAGGATTAAAAATTCAAGATTCAAACAATGTTGTGCTGACTTTTACATCATCGATGCACTATAAAGGTGCAATTTTACATTGTTCACACTATCGACTACACCTTAATAAGCTGTCATTACATTAGGGCTGAAATTTAACCTAGAAATGGCTTATTTGAACTAGCGAAAACCGCTATGTAAGGAGTGAGCATGCGATTTAACCAGGCTTTTGAGGTATTAGATCATTTGATTGATGTTTATGAAGCTATTTCGATGGCGTGTGAACGCTTATTAGATGAAACAGAAACTGAACGATCTCGGATGTTGCTGCATTATTTAATTCAAAAACAACGTGAAAATATCCAGTACATACGCGATATAAAATTGAGAATGCCAGAGTCACTGCTTAACACATGGATAGATGAAGATATCGAGAAAAGCATTATTAGTGCGACAAAAGATATTCATGTTGCCTCTAATGTCAAAACCCATGAGTTGATGGAGCACGTCGACACGCTTCATGAAAACATCATCGTTTGGCTTAATGTCACGACCAACGTAATCCCCAATCAAGATTTGCTGATTCAATTACAGAACATCACTGATTCGCTTAATCAACGCCATCGACAATTAGCTCAAGCTGTTAATCGTATGGATGATATGTAAGTGAGGGTCTGATCCTTCAAATGCGAGTTTGGCCTTTGCGACCTTTCACTTATCATTCTGACGTCGAAAGACATTGGCAGGCAACGAGAATGTTTAACTCAACTAAACATTGCATCCACTCCAAGGGTTTCGTTGCTTGCTTTTTTTATCTATTTCTATGCACTGTTGGATATACTCTCGCCTCGTTAACTGAGCTTTAAGCACATTGGGGAGCAAGGTAGACTTTATTTTTACCAGAAAACTTCGCTTGGTATAATGCATCATCTGCTTGCTTGGTAAGATCGGATAAATTTGATGGCTGACCAGCACTCAATGTCGCGACGCCTAAACTAATCGTAAACTCCACTTCAATCCCATCAAAGTGAAATGATTGAGCCGCAATACCGTTTCTCAACCTATCTGAGATGGTAAAGGCTTCGTCCAGCGTGGTGTTGTCTAATACAATCAAAAACTCCTCTCCACCAATACGCCCGACTAAGTCTTGTTTTTTGAGCCAACTGCTTGCACGTTTGGCAGCCGCCTTAATTGCTAAATCACCAATATGATGCCCATAGCGATCATTAATTGCTTTAAAGTTATCAATATCAAAAATTATCACTGAGGCTGGGCGCTGTTTTTTGATGGCTCTTTCTATAATGCGCTGGCCTTTTCGGAAGGTATAGCCTCTGTTTGATAATCCGGTGAGATAATCGGTTTGAGCACGTTTTTTCAAGGTCTTTCGAGAATGCAGTAACACTAAAATCACACTAAACAATACAATGGCCAAGACCAGAAATAAGGTTAGCTTTAGATCGCTTATGCGTTCTTTATCAGCAACTGCGGCCCAGTTGAGTTCATTAATGGCTAAGCGATTGGCTAATAACTCATTCTCAAAACTCGCCAGTTTTATATTATGATCAAGTGACGTTGTCAGTACCTTATTATCGATAATGCTTTGATTATCTTCCCTTTCAACATCAATAACTTCCAAAAACAGGTTAGCAGCTTTATTCGACTCGCCTGCTGCAAGGGCGATAATCGCATCCGCTTTTAAAAACATGGCTTTCATGTTGGCTGGGAAGTTTTTATTTTGCCTAAATATCTGTGCCATTTCCGCAGCGCGAGGTAGGTTACCACTACGAACATACGCAATCGCCAGATACAAATACCCACTTGTGACAAAATACTGCTCTTTAGTGGTGTCTTTTAACGATATGGCTTTTTCGAGATGCAATACCGCTTGATTAAAGTCAAAGGTTCTTAGCGCCACTCTGCCAGCATTAAGATGGGAGAAAAATAACAGATCATTTGGCTTTGTGGCCTGACGGGCAAGTTCAAATTGCTGCTGAATATTGTCTTCGGCTTTATCCCAGTCACCTAGCTTAATCGCTTGGCTCACCATGTTGTGCTGCATATTGAACATGTCTTCAATATCGTTAATGGTTTTCCAAGTTTCATACGCTTTTTGAAAGTTTTCGTAGCCGCGTTGGTGCAAGCCTACTCGACGATATAAGCTGCCTGTGGCGTTATATATCATTGCCTTACGATTGACATTCAAACTGTCACTTCTATCCACAATCAGCAATGCTTCATCTAATAAGTCTATGCCCTTATAGACATTGTCTGGTTCAATAAAGCAAAAGGCAGTTTGTGTCATCGCCTTAGCTAATAATTCTGCATTGTCATAGTTACGAGCATATTCGAGTGCTTGGTGTCTATCAGGACAATAGCTTGCGGGGTCATTCGCTTTAAGGTACCAAGCAAATGAACGCTCTAAATGGCTGTCGATTAACACCTCACTGATCGGGAGGTATTTTACTAGAGCAATACCTTTATCATAACTACTGATGGCGAGGTCGAGCTGGCGTAGCTTTTCGTGTATTTGTCCATACAGGAAGTACACTTTGGCCTGCTCTTCAGGTGTAAAATCATGATTGTTCAGATCAAACTGATCCAGCAAGTTAATTGCTTCGGCGGGAGTAACGGCATAAACATCAGTTTCTAACTGATTAAGTGTGGGGTTTGCTAATCCTTCAGTAGTGAACATCAGAAGGCATCCGCATAAGCAGAAGATCCACCCTCTTGATAACAATACATCCATATACCGCCCCAATTTTATCATCCTTTCGTATTATGCTTGCCAGCAGGGTAACATGATAATACGTCTAGATTAAAGCATTGATTGTATGGGGATAATGTTACCTTTAGTTACATTAATAACGAAGTGCCTAGTTAACAGTTTTTAAAATAATTTATTCATTTTTTGCATAGCAGATATCAAGGTTTCAGCCTCTGACGGAGACATCTCTAAGGTTAAATCTTGCATTAACTCGACATGTAGCTGATGGTGCTGGCGATGAATTGCCAGGCCCTCCTCGGTTAAGTTCAATAATGTGGCTCGACCATCTTTAGGATCAGCACAACGTACCATCAGCCCAAGCTTCACTAATTTATCGACTTGTACAGTTAACGTACCTGTGGTGATCCCCAGTTTTTGCGCTAATGCATTCATTCTTAACGCGCCAAAGTTTCCCAACACTTCTATAGTGTGAGTCTGAGCTAAACTGTAGCCAGTCTCTTTTACAACCGATTGCTCCCAAGAGGACATCTTGTCATAAAATTCAGTAATGGTTTGATTTAGCAGTTCAGTATTTGGCATCGCTTATCTCATAGGGTGTACTTCAAGTGTCAAGTGATGGATTTTATCAAACTGATTTAATAAGGTCTTATATTCATGCAAAGAATAAGTTGTTTGTTTGGCAACTAATGTTATCGCCGCCGAATAATGATGACCACTGACCTTCCAAACATGCATGTCTTTGACATCAGCATAAGGGGCTAATGCCTGTTCAATTTGCTGTTTATATTCAGCATCAATACTCTCATCTAATAACACAGGACTAGTTTGCTTCATTAATCCTAGCGTCCATTTAGTAATCACAATTGCACCCACCATCCCCATCACAGCATCAAGCCAATGCCACCCATAAAACTTACCGAACACCAACGCCACTATCGCCAAAACAGAGGTTAATGCATCTGCTAACACATGCATGTAAGCCGCCCGTAGATTATGGTCATGGTGTTTTTCACCTGATGCGTGATGATGACCGTGTGCATGCTGTTCATGATGGTGCTCATGGGAATGAGAATGTGATGTGTGGTCATGGGCATGAGAATGACCGTGAGAATGGCCGTGCGAATGATCATGATGGTGATGATCACCTAACAAAAAAATACTTGCCACATTAACCGCTAAACCAATAAAAGCCACCATAATAGCTTCGTTAAAATGAATCTCATGTGGGTTAAATAAACGATTAATTGATTCCACCATCATTAATAGTGCCACCACACCAAGTACAATCGCACTGGTGTACCCGCCTAAAACACTCACCTTACCAGCCCCAAATGAAAACTTATCAGAATTGGCATGTTTCCTAGCATAACGGTAAGCAAACAATGTAATGCAAAAAGCGGCGGCATGGGTGCCCATATGCCAACCGTCAGCTAACAAAGCCATAGAGCCATATACTGTGCCAGCAATGATCTCAACCACCATCGCCGTCACAGTCAATATCAATACGTAGAGGGTTCTCTTTTCACCGGAACTTTGTTGGGCACAAAAGTCATGTTGATGTTCTGTAGTAAATCGCACGCTGGCACCTATAGTTTGACAATCAAAGTATTCTTTAGAATTTAACTTGATTATCAAACTATTTCAACACCATCCTTTTAAACCAATGACATAGATAACATAACGAAGAAAGCTACCGAGTCGATAAAGCCAATAATGGCGCGACTTCGGCCGTTATTTAGCAAACGCTAACTTGAAAAGAACGCTGACAATCTTTACAATGCCGCTGTCTTTGGGGAGTAACTTGCCACTCATTTAAACAGCCTTTAAATAAGTTGGTTTGTTCGTCAACATAATTGATGCAAAATCATCATGGCGTTCAAGGCTTTGTCACCACAGAGCTGAGTGAGACCATAGACAACAATCGCAACCCGAGGTGGGGAGCGAGTGTTGTCTTGGTTGTTAATTTTCCCCACCTCTAAAAAGAGAGCCTCTTGAGCGTACTTGCCATATCAATTACCACAGTCGCATTAGCCGAAATTGGTGATAAGACTCAACTATTATCATTACTGCTTGCCAGTCGGTACCGTAAACCTATCCCTATAATTGCAGCGATATTTTTAGCCACTATTGCAAATCATGCCTTGGCTGCCTATTTAGGTGTCATCATTGCCGATATCATCACTCCAACAATGCTTAAATGGGTTCTTTTTGCCAGTTTTATTGCTATGGCTGGATGGATTTTAGTACCAGATAAGCTCGATGATGATGAGAAAGTGTCAAATAGAGGGCCATTCGTAGCTAGCTTTATCGCATTTTTTATTGCTGAAATAGGTGATAAAACACAAATAGCGACATCAATATTAGGCGCTCAATATGCCGATGCATTATTGATGGTGGTGCTAGGCACTACCATAGGTATGTTACTTGCCAATGTGCCAGTGGTGATCATTGGTAAACTGTCAGCAGACAAGCTGCCGTTAAAACTGATACGCCAAATCACCGCTGGGTTATTTGTCATACTCGCTGTGTCGGCAATCGCTATTACTTAATGTGCTGGGCGGCTAGTAGCCTAAATAAGGGGTAAGGGGTAAGTCTTAACATCAGTGATAATCAATGCCATCACTGACTAAGAGAGGGTGTGATATTAAGTCAATCTTGAACGGCGAATAGGCAATGCATCGAGCACGCTAGAAAGCACGTTACCCTGCCTTCATCGCCGCTTTGACGTAAACATCAAAGCGATTTTTCTTCTGCGCGAGCACCATACTGGGTTTCACTCCATCAAGGTCTTCCGCGTAATCTGGGCGTTTAACCACAACTCTTTTTGTCGCCAACGCTTGCGCAGGTGTTAATAGAGCATCAGCATCTAAGTCTGCGCCAACAAGGGTTTGAAACACACGCATCTCTTTTTTAACCAATGCTGATTTTTCACGATGAGGATACATTGGGTCAAGGTAAACCACATCAATTTCTTCACCCGATGCCGCCGCAGCATCGGCCAGAGCTTCAATACTCGACCCATGAAATAAGCTCATTCGTTGTTGCATCCATTCACCAATTTCAGCATCTTCATACGCTCGGCGTAAACCATCTTCAAGTAACGCAGCTACTACGGGGTGACGCTCTACCATAATCACTTTACAACCCAAACTGGCTAATACAAATGCATCACGACCTAAGCCCGCCGTACCATCGACCACTGTGGGACTAATCCCTTGCTTTAAGCCCACAGCTTTAGCAATCGTTTGCCCACGGCCACCACCAAATTTACGACGGTGTGCGACGGCACCAGAAACAAAATCTACACTAATACCATCTAGCTTTGGCTCATCACGTTTATGCAAACTTAAGGTGTTGTGTTCAAAGCGCAGTTCAAATAACGCGGCTTTATCCCATTCCAATCCCCAACGTTCACTAATATCGACCAGTGACGGATATTGCTGATTAAAAAACATTGGTATGTGCAAAAGTATTTCCAGTATTTATGAGACTCAAGCCTATTATGCCAAAAGCCTGCAACAGTGAATACCTATACCTGCTATGACTTAGCCCCTATAATGTGTCCATCTTGCAGTTTTACTGCTTACTCATATTCGGACATTCTCATGTTAAGTTACCGTCACGGTTACCATGCTGGCAATTATGCTGATGTACTCAAGCACACTATGTTGCTGCAAGTACTTAAACTTATGCACAAAAAACATAAGCCTATGGCTTACATTGATAGCCATGCGGGTGCTGGCGGCTATGCTCTTACCGATGAGTTTTCAAAAAAAACGGGCGAGTATTTAGATGGTGTCGCCAAACTGTGGGGCAAAGACGACTTACCTGAGCCTTTGCAGCAATATGTTGATGATGTAAAACATTTTAATCAAGGTGAAGAAGAACTAGCTTTTTACCCAGGCTCACCAGCATTTGTTGACATGAATATGCGCGAAAAAGACCGCATGGTATTACATGAGCTACACGGTACTGACTTCGCTTCCCTTGATGAACAATTTGCCAATGACCGCCATATTCGAGTTGTAAAAGGTGATGGTCTTAAAGGCTTAATAGCGGCTGTACCGCCACTTGAACGTCGTGGTGTTGCGCTAATTGATCCAAGTTATGAAATCAAAACAGACTATCAAGATGTCGCCAATGCAATCATTAAGGCTCACAAACGTTTTGCCACTGGGGTTTACATGCTTTGGTATCCTGTTGTGGATAGAGCGCAAACAGAGGCCATGTTGAAAATATTGGCAGATAGTGGCATTAAAAATCAATTGCGAATTGAGCAATCCATTACACCTGACAGCGATGCTTTTGGTATGACTGCAGCTGGATTATGGATTATTAATCCGCCTTGGCAGTTAGATATTGCAGCAAAAGAAACCTTGGATTACTTAGAGCGATGCTTAGGGCAAAGCGGCGGTAAGACCGTGGTTAAGCTAGAAGTACCAGAATAGGGCACTAAAACAATCTAGATTAACAGGGCCTGCAAACAATCATTTAGGCCAGTTCATTTAGTGAATTGTGCCTTCATATAAAAGCCCATGTCGCTCTTTGTAATAAAAGAGAGTACATGGGCTTTAATACTTCGAGCCAGTTAAACTAAGCTGCTATATAAAAAGCGGCTATATAAAGAGCGGCTATATAAAGAGCGACTTACAAAAGCTAAATACCTGCACTAAATACAACTAGATTCATCATTATTCAATGCGCGGCTCAGTGCACCAAACATGGCACTAAAAAGGCCGACTGCCGCATCTTGTTTATTGTTATCACTAGAAGACACATGGTGAGATCGCGATTCCCTCTCCTCTCTGTCTTTAGCATTCCCGTATGCTCCTGTGACAAAGTCACAACCAGCATTTGACGCAGACCGAGACGAACATCCTGTCATCATCATTGGCATTAGTAGACATATAAACAGCATCCTTTTCCGCATCTATCTCTCCATTTACATTAACAAGCTCATGTCACACTAATCAAAATAGGCACCTGCAGCCCCCGGAAACACGACTGGACTGCTATTACCATTTTTACCCACAGCTGCAACACCGTATAGGTAGTTATCTATGACCATGTTTTTTAACAAAAATTCATTCACGTCTCCCACATAGCGACTATGAGTCCATTCAGGCTCTGTGGTAAGGCGCCAATAAACACGGTATCCCGCAATGGTATCATCATCCGCACTTGCCCAGCTTAGGGTCGTATTCGCCGAGACTTGCCCCTTAATACTCACCTTTGTTGGCGGTGCTGGCGCCCATGCCATAGAGGCTAGACTAATGGCATTCAATCCGGTCAGTTTGGCATTAAAATCAAAGTCGACACCTTCAATCACATCACCGTATTCAATGCCATTTTCGGTGCGTAAATCTTGATGTTGGCGATCATAATGTTCGTTAGTTTCCATTACACGTACAGCGGGTAAGCCAGCTTTATTAAACGGTAAATGATGTCCACCGCGACCAAAGCGGTCAAGACGGTATACCAACATAACATCTAAATTTGTCATATATTGATCAACCAAGGCTTTAATATTTCGAGCTAAATTACGCGACGCAGAATCATTCTCTCCGCCGCTAAAATAACGCTCTTTGGCTTCTTCTTTCGTTTCAGCAATTCTGACGCCTTCCGAAAAAACCCTAACCGTTGAATTGTTTATCACCCCGTTAATACCAGCAATATTACCAATCATGTCGTTATTCAAGACAGCCTGAATTTGCCAGTCATGCTTGTTGGCATAATTGATTAACACATCACCGCCATATAGACCTTGCTCTTCACCAGACAGTGCTGCATAAACAATGGTGCCGTTAAACTGATACTTTGATAACACTCGAGCCGCTTCTAGTGCACCAGCAACGCCTGAAGCATTATCATTTGCCCCAGGAGAGTCTGAGGTAGAGTTCATCGGTTCGGTTACCCTCGAATCAATATCGCCACTCATCATGACGACTCGATTAGGGTCAGTTTTGCCACGTTGAATGGCAAATACATTGACCACTTCGGTCGGTTCGGGAATCCGTTTTCCAGATACGGTTTCCCCTACCATAACGACTTCAAGACAACCGCCACAGTCTGCAGAAATTCGCTCAAACTCAGATTTAATCCAACGCCTTGCAGCACCAATCCCACGAGTATCAGATTCGGTTTCAGATAAAGTATGTCGAGTACCGAAGCTGACTAGCTTAGCGACATCGTTATGCAATCTGCTTGCCTGCGGCGCCTCAGCAATATCATATAAACGTAAGTCTTCTTGCGAAGGCGCTGGCGTAGCGCTCGCGCCTAAACTGAATAATGATATGAGCCCAGACAATGCAGCGGCCATAGGGGTTAATTGTAATGTTTTTTTCATAGTTTCCTCTAACTTTGCAGTGCAGTGCGGTAACGTTTTAAGAGTATTTTGACTCGCTCTACATAGGCTTGGGTTTCAGGATAAGGCGGTATTCCTTGGTATTTCGTCACTGTTGTCGGTCCAGCATTATAGGCAGCACAGGCTAAATCAATATCGTTATCGAAGCGTTTAAGTAAATACGCTAAATACTGACTGCCCCCCCAAATATTTTGTTTAATATCATAGGCATCACTGACACCTAACTCTTTTGCCGTTGCTGGCATCAATTGCATTAACCCTATCGCCCCCACTTTTGAGCGCGCTTTGGCATTAAATGCAGATTCCGCATGGATCACTGCCCGTATCAAAGCAGGATCCAAGTCAAACTGCTCGGCAGCATCGCTGACAAAGTCGCTGTGTTTAGAAGCGAATAAGGGAATACGATGCCAATCAACTTGTGAGTTCACTTGGCAAGCAAAACAGTCGTAAAGTAAGACTTCAAAGTCCGCTGAGTCAGGCACAATATTTGAGAACGTCGTAATCCCACCCTGCTCATATTGGTAGATTTTACGTTTGGGTTTATTACCGGTATTAAGGCTTTGATCGGAAAAAGAAGCGGTTTTTGATGGTTTAACCCATTTAGGCTTGCTCACTGATTTACTGGGCGAAGATGGGGCAACGACCACCGCTGGTTGGGCGATAACTTTAGGTTGCAGCACTAGCATAGGTTTAGGTGATTCATCAGGCAGTGCCACAACAGCCGGATGGAGTACTTGCTGCTTTTTAGGTTTTAAGTGTAAGCGGCTTTCAACATCTTGATTATCATCTTCTGCTGGCAGCACCACAATGGGCGCTAACAAAACTTGTCGTGACTTAGGTTTATCTTGATTGCTTAATGCAACTTGAGGCACTGACACCCGAGTCGGCTTATGTTGAGCTAGGGATGGTTGTAATTGTTTTTGTGCTTTGGTTTTGACGATAGCTTGATCTTGGATATCAGCAACAATATCTGTGTTATCCACAACTGAAGGCGAAAGCGTTTTTTGCGGTTTTAATGTAATGACTTCATCATTGGCATCGTTAGCTTGCATTGACACTTTGGCTTTTATCACAGCCTTAGGTTCTGGAAGATATGCACTGTTAGGATCAGCCAGTGCACTACCACACAACGCAGCAATGGCATATGTCACAACAGCCTTGTAAATTACACACACAATTTTATTCATTTTCTTATAATTATCTAATAAATCACATTATTTTAGTTTGTTTAAGCAGTAAATTTCTTGCCACTTTTTAATATCGAATCGCCCCACTAAAGCGTAAGGCTTACTGCTATCACTTCCCCATAATAGCCATATTTCAGTACAAAGTTCATCTTAGTAATACAATGAAGGTGTTTTTTTATTAGTCATTTTTTCACAACCTTGGCTAAAACCTGACAAAAATAAGGGTTAAAACCTTACAAAATGAATGCTTTACAAATAGCTACGACGAAATACTGATTAAGCAATAAAATCATGAACAAAAAATATCGTTTGTTTTTTTTATTATTTAAAAACATAAAGCTAACTCAAAACAGCAGTGGGTGTTTTTTATACCCTCTTACAAAAAAATCATGGTTTAAATACCAATTTCAATTAAAATGAGTTGTCATTACGTTGCGTTGATTGAATAACTGTTGTTAAGTATTATTTATCAACTGTTTCATCGTTAAATTAAGCTTAATTTAAAATTTATCAGCTAGTCTGTAAGTTGGCAAAATCTCAAACTCATAATAAATAAGCCAAGCTAAAGGGAAGATCATGTCCGTTACTCCATCAAATACCACGCCGCCTAACAACGGGGCGCCACCAAGCAACACGCCACAAGATCTCGCTTCAAGTGGGGCTTTCGTAAAATTTCTTAATATTGTTGAACGTTTAGGTAATTTATTACCGCATCCAATCACCTTATTTGCCATGTTCTGTTTAGCGGTGATCGCACTCAGTGGCATAGCAGGTTACTTCGAACTCACCGTTGCAGACCCTAGGCCAATAGGCAGTTCAGGCCGAAGTGAAGACGGACTCATTCACGTTGTCAGCCTAATGAATGCTGAAGGTTTGAGAATGATCGTCTCAAACTTGGTAACCAACTTCACCGGATTTACCCCATTAGGCACAGTGTTAGTCGCACTACTGGGTGTGGGGATTGCCGAACGTTCAGGTCTACTTTCCGCAGCAATGCGTTTATTGGTCATGGGGGCATCAAAACGCCTTGTCACTTTAACCATTGTGTTTGCCGGTATCGTGTCTAACACGGCCTCCGAGTTGGGATATGTGGTACTAATTCCAATGGCAGCCATGATATTCCATTCGCTGGGACGTCATCCATTAGCAGGGCTTGCTGCCGCATTTGCTGGGGTTTCTGGCGGTTACAGCGCTAATTTATTATTAGGCACGGTTGATCCTTTGCTATCAGGGATTACTGAAGCAGCTGCGCAAATGATTGACCCTGACTATATCGTCGGCCCTGAAGTGAACTGGTACTTCATGTTTGTCTCGACCTTCTTAATCACTGGGCTAGGCGCCATCGTGACTGAAAAAATCGTTGAGCCTAAGTTAGGCAAATACGATGTCTCTGAGGCTGCAGATGATCTATCTGAACAGCAGATGGATAAAGTCACTCAAACTGAAAAATATGCGTTAAAAATGGCGGGACTTTCTGTATTGGTTTTCTCAGCATTATTAGCGCTCACTATCTTGCCTGACTGGGGGGCTTTACGTAACCCTGAAACTGGCTTAGTTGCTGGTTCGCCTTTCTTAAAAGGGATTGTCGCTTTCATCTTTATTGGTTTTGCAATACCAGGCCTAGTGTACGGTAAAGTCGTCGGCACAATGAAGAAAGATACTGACGTGATTAATGCAATGTCACACAGTATGAGCACCATGGGCATGTATATTGTTCTTGTGTTCTTCGCCTCGCAGTTTGTTGCTTTCTTTAAGTGGACGAACTTAGGCGCTGTGCTTGCCGTGACAGGCGCGGATGCACTAAGCAGTATCGGCTTAACAGGGCCTTTAGTGTTTGTGTTGTTTATTATGCTGTGTGGCGTGATTAACTTAATGTTAGGTAGTGCTTCTGCCCAATGGGCTGTGACAGCGCCGATTTTTGTTCCTATGCTGATGTTGGTGGGTTACGCACCAGAAACCATTCAAGCGGCATACCGAATCGGCGACTCAGTCACTAACTTGATTACCCCAATGATGAGTTACTTCGGGCTTATCCTTGCGGTAGCGAGTCGCTATAAGAAGGATTTAGGTATCGGCACACTCATCGCAACCATGTTGCCATACTCAATCGTGTTCTTTATCGGTTGGACCTTGTTCTTCTTCCTTTGGGTGTTCGTACTTGGCTTCCCGGTAGGCCCAGGTGCAGCGACTTACTACACGCCGTAATGACATAGGTTAAGCTGACAAATAAAAACCAGTAGCATATTTCGTGTTACTGGTTTTTTTATGTTCGCTCATCGCTTTATAAGCTATTTAGGTTGTAAAAGCTCAACCAATTCTTGTTCATATTGCTCGAGTTTATCCAAGTTAAACCCTGTATGCTGCTGCACTAACTCACCTTGGCGATTGAAGATAAAACTGCTTGGCATACCTTTAAGTGCAAATAGCCTTGCGACCTCACTATCTGGATCGTAACGAACGGTAAACTCAGCAGGAAAGTCTTGTAAAAACTGCTGTGCTAACGACAATTCAACATCTAAATTAATTGCCACTACAGCTAACCCTTGCTGTTGATATTTAGCATGCATTTGATTCATCCACGGAAACGACTTACGGCAAGGTCCGCACCATGAAGACCAAAAATCCACATAAACAACTTTACCTTCAAACTCATTCAAACTGACTTGCTCACCCAGTTCGTTTTGTACCATGTGTGTTAACGACGGCGCAGCGTTAACTTGATTCGATACTGTTATTGCAGCTATCAGCATAAAACCAAAGACCATTAACTTAACAGGCTGTGTGTTTGTCATATCTTTACTGTCCCTATATGCCGATGTCTATTCAGTTAACCCTCATAAAAATGACGACTTGCATCAATTGCTCGTATTGGCCACTTCTATCAGTTAACGACTCGCTGTTAATAACTACGTTTATAGCCCATGCTAAAGATCAATGCGGCTCAATGTATCGTTATATTTTATGTTCGGACATAAAAAAGCCTGCTTGATGCAGGCTTTTAGTATGAACCAGTTAAGAGGGTTTATTAACTCTTATCTGATGTTTCAGTTTGTGCTTCCGCTTCTGGCGGCTTGTAACCTTTGCGCTCTTTCTTACTGAATATTTTCTCTACCACAACGAAGAATAGTGGAATTAAGAAGATACCAATAAAGGTTGAGCTCATCATGCCACCAAGTACACCTGTACCCAGTGCATTCTTACTACCTGAACCTACGCCGGTACTGATAGCAAGTGGTACAACACCTAAACCAAACGCTAACGAAGTCATTAGGATTGGACGTAAACGTACACGCACCGCATGCAGTGTTGCTTCAATCAAGCCAGCACCTTTTTCGTAGAATTCTTTAGCGAATTCTACAATTAAGATCGCATTCTTGGTCGCAAGCCCCACCGTCGTCAATAGACCCACTTGGAAGAACACGTCATTAGGTAAACCACGGCCATTCATCGCAAGTAGTGCACCAATCACACCTAACGGTACGACTAGAATAACCGCAAATGGTACAGACCAGCTTTCATATAGCGCTGCAAGTACTAAGAATACAACTAAGATAGATAAGGCATAGAGCGCTGGCGCTTGGTTACCTGATAATCTTTCTTCGTATGATAAACCGTTCCATTCGATACCGAATCCTGGTGGTAATTGCTTCACCATTTCTTCGAAATCTAGCATTGCATCACCTGTACTATAGCCAGGCATTGTCGCACCTTGGATATTGATTGCAGGTAAGCCATTAAAGCGTTGTAGCTGTGGTGAACCAAATTCCCATGTACCTGTTGTAAAGGCAGAGAATGGTACCATTTCACCTTCAGCATTTCGTACATACCACTTGTCTAAGTCGCTTGGTTGCATACGGTATTCAGCTTCACCCTGAACATATACTTTCTTCACACGACCACGGTCAATAAAGTCATTCACATACGACCCACCATAAGCGGTAGCCAGTACGCTGTTGACGTTATCAATATCAACACCTAAAGCACGAATTTTAGCTTGGTCAACATGGATCTCGTACATTGGTGCATCTTCTTGTCCATTAGGACGAACACCAACTAGGTTAGGGTTTTGTGCAGCCATACCTAACAACTGATTACGAGCATCAATCAAGGCTTCATGGCCCATACCACTACGATCTTGCAGGTACATATCGAAACCATTCGAGGTACCTAGCTCAATTACCGCTGGCGGTACAAATGCAAATATGAAGGCTTCTTTAATTTGCATGAAGCGACCCATTGCACGATTTGACAATGATTGAACATCTTGGCCAGGTTCAGTACGGTCAGCCCAATCTTCTAGACCAACGAATGAAATACCCATATTCTGACCAGAACCTGCGAAACTGAAGCCCGCAACACTGAATACAGATTTAACAGTGTCACCTTCTTCATTAAGGTAATAGTCACTCACTTCTTCCAGCACTTTAATGGTGCTTTCTTGTGTTGAGTTAGTCGGCAAAATAGTTTGAGTAAATAAGATACCTTGGTCTTCATCTGGTAAGAATGCCGTTGGCATACGCATGAAAATCCATGCCGTTGCAATCACCAATACAAGATAAACCCCCATCATACGAACTGTGCGCTTCAAGATAGCAGCAACACTGGCTTCATAACGTGAGGTTAACTTATCAAAGTTACGGTTAAACCAACCAAAGAAACCCGTTTTAATGTGGGTATGACCTTTTGGAATAGGCTTAAGCATCGTCGCACATAATGCTGGGGTTAAAATCATCGCAATCAATACAGATAGCGCCATTGCAGACACAATCGTAATCGAGAACTGACGATAAATCACACCCGTAGAACCTGACATAAATGCCATAGGAACGAATACAGCAGATAGGGTTAAACCAATACCAATCAATGCGCCAGTAATCTGATCCATCGATTTACGGGTTGCTTCAAGCGGGCTTAATCCCTCTTCGGACATAACCCGTTCAACGTTTTCCACAACAACAATGGCGTCATCTACCAGTAGACCAATCGCCAGTACCATCGCAAACATGGTTAAGGTGTTTATCGAGAAGCCTGTGGCCGATAAAATAGCAAAGGTACCCAGCAGTACCACAGGTACAGCAATTGTCGGAATCAATGTTGCTCTGAAGTTCTGTAGGAACAGATACATAATCAAGAACACTAAGATAACCGCTTCAACTAGCGTATGAACCACTCCTTCAATTGATTTCTCAACGAACGGAGTCGTGTCATATGGATAGTAAATTTCTAAGCTATCTGGGAAGTAAGCTTGTAATTCAGCGAGTTTTTCACGTACGTTATCAGCAGTTTCAAGTGCGTTTGCACCTGTTGCTAATTGAATACCAATACCTGCAGCAGGTTTACCATTGAAGAAAGACTCAACCGAATAACTTTCAGAGCCTAGCTCAACACGAGCCACATCATTCAAATAAACGTTAGCACCTGAAGAATCAGATTTCAGGATAATCTCACGGAATTGTTCAGGCGTTTGCAAACGACTTTGCGCCGTCACTGTCGCATTCAATTCTTGACCTGCAATTGATGGCGCACCACCTAATTGACCAGCAGAAATTTGCGCATTCTGCTCTTGAATTGCCGCCATAACATCAATACTAGTTAAGTTGTATTGCGTTAGTTTTAACGGATCAAGCCAGATTCGCATCGCATATTGCGCACCGAAAAGCTGAATTTCACCAACACCAGCAACACGACTTAACGGGTCTTGAATGTTAGCAGCAACATAATCGGCAATATCGGTCTTTTGTAGCGAGTCATCTTCAGATACGAACGCTGCAACCATTAAGAAGCCAGCACTAGACTTAACAACGTTAACCCCTTGCGACTGTACTTCTTGTGGTAACAAAGTCATTGCTGCTTGCAACTTGTTTTGTACCTGAACCTGAGCAATATCTGGATCGGCTTCAGCATTGAAAGTTAGGGTAATAGTCGCATTACCAAAGCTATCACTGCTAGACGAAATATAGCGTAAGTGGTCAATACCTGTCATACGCTGCTCAATAACCTGAGTTACCGTGTCTTCCATGGTTTTTGCTGAAGCACCAGGGTAAAACGCTGTAATCTCAACGGTTGGCGGCGCAATCGTCGGGTACTGTGCGACAGGTAGGTCTTTAATCGCTAAGACCCCTGCCAACATAATTAAGATTGAGATCACCCAAGCAAAAATAGGGCGATCGATAAAGAAACGAGCCATAACGTTACCCTATTTAGTTGCTGGAGTGGCAGATAAAACTTGTGGTGTCACGACTGCGCCAGGACGGATTTTTTGCAAGCCATCAACAATCAGTTTATCACCCGCTTGTAATCCGTCAGTCACACGCCATTGGTGATTAATCACCTCGGCAGTAGTCACAATGCGTGTTTCTACTTTGTTTTCTGCACCAACTACCATAGCCACAGCTTGACCTTTGGTGTTTCGTGTCAGCGCTTTTTGAGGCACTAAAATCGCTTTTGGATCTTGCCCTGCATTAAGAATTGCACGTACATACATACCAGGTAATAACACGCCATCTGGATTCGGGAACTCAGCTCGTAGTGTCACAGAGCCTGTTGCTTCATCCACACTCACTTCGGCGAATTGCAATGTACCTGTTTGCTCATAAGTCGACCCATCTTCAAGAATCAACTTCACTTCAGCATTCTCGCTTTGCTGTAGCTTGCCAGCTTTCAATTTGGCCTTTAAACGCAGTAATTGCGCGCTTGATTGAGCAATATCAACATTGATTGGATCAAGCTGCTGAATTTTAGCTAAGGTGTCAGACTGGTTAGCTGTTACCAAAGCGCCTGGAGTTACACTTGATTTACCAATACGACCTGAAATAGGTGCTTTAACTTCAGTGTATTCAAGGTTAATGTTTGCTGTGTTAATTGCCGCTTTAGCTACCGTTACATTGGCAATCGCTTCTTTATAAGCCGCATCTGCTTCATCAAAATCTTGTTTACTAATCGCATTGGTTTGTACCAATGCAGCATAACGATCAGCTGTCGCTTTAGCCGATGCTAAAGACGCATTTGCACTTGCTAAATCAGCTTCTGCGCTAATCAGCGCCGCTTTATATGTTGCTGAATCGATTTGATATAGTGATTGGCCAGCTTCAACGTCCTTACCTTCAACAAAACCACGGTTCGTGATAATGCCAGAGACCTGTGGACGCACTTCAGCTTCCAAAAATGCACGACTACGACCAGGTAACTCAACATGAATAGCTTGAGATTGCTCAGTCACACTCAACACGCCAACTGGAACGGGTGGTGCTTCTTGCGGGGCCTGAGCCTTTTGGGCTTGACCACATGCTGTAATCCATAAAGCCGCAGTGATAACTGAGGCTATTTTCAGTGCTTTATGCATGACTGTTCTTACTCCTAATGACATCATCAGTAACCTTACGCTTCATTACGTAACGATTGCTAAATAGCGATAATCCTAACGTTTTAAATTGACTAAACTTTATGGGCACTGTTATCGCATACCCATGTGAACTCAACAACCACTTAAAATATTATAAATTGTAAACAAATAATAAGTTTTGCGGCTTTGTTTCAAGCTTGTTAACAAGGCTGTGCTAACAAAAATTAAACAGCCTTAAATGTTACTATAACGTTACAACTGAATGAGTTAAAAAAACTCCAATATACAACATAACGTTAAAAAAAATGCATATGAAATAGTATTTTATTTGGTTTATTGTAGGTGAAACCAGATATTTTTCTATCTCTTAGCAAAAAATTATTGAGATTGTAAAATCCATTCATCATTCGATAGCATCTCACGCCACCAAGCCTGTGTTTTTTGCGGTGAGGCGACATTAACCGGCTCTCCGAAAACGGGAGTAATCACTAACACATTGGCCTGTTCGCCTAAGTCGCTAATCCACTCTAAAGGTTCAAACCAATCATGTAGCGCCAAGTCAAAGGTGCCATTATGAATTGGCATCAACACACTGCTTTCAAATTCAGAACCATTTAAATCAATATGTGCCTGCAGGCTTTGTTCAGGCATCATGTGGATCTGACTCCACATTTCATTATAGGCGCCAGTTTCAATCATCGTGATATCAAAAGGCCCATAACGTTCTCCAATTTCTTTAAAACCTGAAAAATATCCGCCATCACCACTGAAAAATAGATTGCTGTTAGTACCTTTAATAACCCAACTTGCCCATAACGTTGTATCACGATCACGTAATCCACGACCTGAAAAATGCTGTGCAGGTGTTGCCGCTAAGGTTAGCTCTCCAATAGTGAGCTCTTGCCACCAAGAAAGCTGACTGACTTTACTCGGCTCAACACCCCATTCAATTAAATAATCGCCCACCTTTTCGGGCGTGACAAAATGCTCCACTTTATCGCTTAATTCGGTAATGGCTGATTTATCAAGGTGATCATAATGATCATGACTAATGATAACCGCTTTGATTGGCGGTAATTGCTCAATACTGATCGGCGATTGATGAAAACGCTTAGGCCCAGCCCATTGTACTGGCGAAGCACGCTGACTGAATACGGGATCTAATAGGATATAGTCACCATCAAGACGAATAAGTATCGTTGAATGACCTAGACGAAAGAGCTGATCTTCATTGCTAAAGCTTAAACTCGTTGCCGTTATCGGTTGTACTGGTACCTCAACCACAGGAGCAGGGTGTAAACGTTTGGTAGTCATGTAGCTTTTAGCGATATTCCAAATATCACTGAAGCCTGATTGGTATTGAATATCGGTATTTTCAAATTTAACAGCGTCAGTTTTATCAGCTGCAAAAAATGATTTAATTGAAAAAGCCATCACCAATACCCCCACCAAAATCAAAAAATATTTCATTGTAAAACCCAAAAGTAAACTGCACGGTGCAGTTTATTAAAATATGATTGAAAAGTAAACTACCCAGTGTAGAATGTCTCGAGATTTACATTACGAGTAAAAACCATGCCGACTGAAAAAATGACTTTGAGCCAAAAAAAACGTGCTGCCATCATCAACGCAGCCAAAGTGACCTTCACTGAATTTGGTGTTGCAGCAACCAGTATGGACAAGCTGGCCGAAGTTGCCGGCGTGTCTAAGCGCACGGTTTACAATCACTTTGCCACGAAAGAAGCGATTGTTATGAACTTAATGGCTGATCTATGGGACCGCTCTTTCAAACATAATGTTGCAGAATACCAAAGCAATACACCTTTGCTTGAGCAGTTATCGGAAGTGGTATTTAAAGAAATCAATTTTATCAGTAGCCATGAATACATAGAGCTGACACGTATGGCTATTGGGCATTTTTTCTATACACCAGAGTCCATGAACCAAGAGTTTCAACGTGTTAAAAAGCAAGAAAGCGCCACAATGCGCTGGATAAGAGCAGCCATGGCCGACAAAAAGATTTCAGTCACTAATGAGGAATTGGCGCTACAGCAAATACATAGCTTGATTAAAGGAAGTTGTTTTTGGCCTCAAGTCATGCAATTTGCTGACAGACTTAACCATGATGAGCAACAAGAAATAGCCAATGAAGTCGCCAAGATGTTTTTGTGTCGCTATCAAAACGCATCAACTTAGCCCGTCGCTAGACGCGATTGTCACCCACACCTAATGAAATGATACGGCTGATTTGAGCTTGGCTTAAGCCAGACTCTTGTTGCCAATGGTTAAACGCAGCTTGCGCCTGTCTTAGCGCAGTTTGAGAGGTAAATCCTGCATCAACGACCTTGTTGGCTTTTAAATAAGATTGCACATCATTGGTCAATAAAAAGGTATCTTTACCAACCGTGCGCAAAAAATAAGGCCCAGTATTCCCCCCTAAGCGACTGCCTTTTTTCTTCAGCACTTGCCAAAGTCCAGTAATGTCATCTTCTGGCCAGTTAGCAATAAACTCAGCAAAGCTGCCATGCTCTGCTGCCAATTGTTGCACCATATAAGCATTATCAACAATGGATTGGGTTTTCTTTTGATGACGAATAAGCGTGGCATCTGTGGCACGCTCTTGAATTTGATCAGGAGACAACATTAACACTTTAAAAGGTTCAAAGTTAAAGAAGGCTTCTTCATAAGCAGGCCATTTATTCTCAACCACTCGCCAAACAAAGCCACTTTGAAACACTTGCTTGCTCATTGCAGATAACAATTGGGCATCGGTAAATTGCCCAATCTCATCAGCATCTAATGTTTGCGGCATTAATAAGCCTAGCGCTTTAGCACCACCTTTACGTTCGGCTGCGCGGTCAAAAATATCGCTAAACTTCTCTAATGTGGCCACTTAGGTTACCTACTCAATACATTATTATCTTTGGATATAATAACGTTTACGAAGCTAAACTCAATTTAGGAGCAAGGTTTTGGTCTTTCTTAACTTGTAAAAATTCTTTCCACTTAACCAACTCCGGAGGCATAGCGGGTGTCGGCCCTTCATAGCCCGCTGCAGCAACTAAATCAGTAATCGGAACTTGTTTACCCTTACAAATAAACACGCCACGTACATGCATGATGCAATGTAAGCCTCTTGCGGTAACAAAGCGTTGTTCAATATAAAAATATTTCTCATCCCATCCAACAATGCGAGTTTCGATTTCAAATTTTTCCATCGGTTTGATATCACGGAAAAAAGTAAACTCTGATGCATTCACAATAGGCAGCCATTTCAGCTTCAGAAATTTCTGCATTAGGCCCATTTCTGCAATCATATGAGTACGAGCAAGATCCATAAACGCAGGATAACGAGAATTGGTTAAATGCATATTGATGTCGCAATCTAGCGGCAATGCACGGTAACTAATACGGCTGGTATCTAAAAAACCAATTTTTTTAGCTTGGCGATTACGCCACAACATCAACCAAATGAGACGAAAATATAAATTCATATACTGCTTACTCCTTATGAACGCATCAGGCTAACAGAGGTCATACCAGCTATCAAGTCCACTCACTAAATTAACAAATCATTAAATAGAACAACTTATACGAAAATGTCTCCGCCAAAGTTCAGCCACCTTAATGATAAAAATATTTATGAACTCTGAGTGCCTTATCACTTTTTAAATCCAAACTTTTGGCTTACCATGACGGCGCTGTTTAGCACATAGGGTGTTAAGCAGATTATTTTAATTCTCAGGGCGGGGCGAAATTCCCCACCGGCGGTGATGTTAACTTACCCTAATGTAAACTTAACTAAGCCCGCGAGCGCTCGATTCGTCGAGGTCAGCAGATTTGGTGATGTAGATGTAATGTCTACGATTCCAGAGCCGACGGTTATAGTCCGGATGAGAGAGAATAGAAATACGCCAGTGAGCATTGTGCTTGCTGGTGTATTTCGGTTGGCGTAAAAACCCTCTTTAAAGCCCTGATTCTGGTATTTTTTAGGAGTTAACCATGAATCAGCTATCACTACTTTCGCCATTTGGCGATCCTATCGAACGTGTCGAAAAAGCCTTATCTGCTTTACGAGAAGGTAACGGCGTATTATTGCTAGATGATGAAGATCGCGAAAATGAAGGCGATATTATTTATTCAGCAGAGCACCTCACCAGTCAACAAATGGCATTAATGATCCGTGAATGCAGCGGCATTGTGTGTTTATGTTTAACTGATGAGCAAGCCAACAAGCTAGAACTACCGCCAATGGTGGCGGATAACAATAGCGCTAATCAAACGGCTTTTACCGTATCCATTGAAGCTAAAGAAGGCGTGACCACGGGCGTTTCAGCCCAAGACCGCGTGACAACAGTTAAAACTGCCACGGCAGCTGACGCTAAAGCATCTGATTTGGCTCGCCCAGGACATGTGTTCCCACTTCGTGCACGTGCTGGCGGCGTTATGTCACGTCGCGGTCACACAGAAGGTACGGTAGATTTAATGCAAATGGCAGGGCTACAACCAGCTGGTGTGCTATGCGAAGTCACTAACGAAGATGGCACTATGGCAAAAGCCCCTGAAATAGTCGCCTTCGGCCTTAAGCATAATATGCCAGTACTGACGATTGAAGATATGGTGATGTATCGTCAGCAATATGAGTTGAAACTGGCGTAAGTTTATATCAATAGTATATCGACAAAAAAGCGACTGTTATCAGTCGCTTTTTTATAATCTAAATCTGAGTTCACCCCTGCATTACAAATCAATATATAGCTGAGTCAGTAATGTTTTGACTTGCTCATCATCATTTTCAAACTGAATACCAACATTCACTTTGCCATGCTCAAACCGGCTATTGCACACCTTGGCAGAAATATAAATATCTTCGTTATTGGTATTACGAATGGTAACTGTGATGTCTTTTTGGCTCACTTTCACTTTAGGGTTGTCAGCTTTAAAGACGAAACCGCAACCTTTTATAGAAATATCAGAAATAATACCTCTTAGCTGAGAACCATGAGCGGTGTCGTTTTCACCTTTGGCTTGAATCATTGCTGGCAAATGGGTGGTATAACGTTGATGGGTGCGTAACTGACGGTTTTCTATCTGCTTAGGGTACGACAGAAAAATAAACTTT
This sequence comes from Shewanella sp. 10N.286.52.A9, assembly GCF_041468985.1. Classification (NCBI taxonomy): domain Bacteria; kingdom Pseudomonadati; phylum Pseudomonadota; class Gammaproteobacteria; order Alteromonadales; family Shewanellaceae; genus Shewanella; species Shewanella sp. 10N.286.52.A9. Next base: position 56,754 of record NZ_JBFRJQ010000020.1, read on the forward strand.
TCTGGAATTTTAGTGATATTGCGAATAATAGATTTAAATGCATAACATTCGCCTTGCTGACCTTCTAGCAAGTAACGTACAACCACACCATTACCTTCAACGAACACATCTTTATAATTGTTCATTTGCTGCGGAGCAGGATGTTTTAAAATGATATATTTACCCAATTCATAGCCTACCAAAGTGGCTTTAATTCTGAATTTGACTGGGAAATCAATTTGTAAATCTACGGTTCTGCCCGGAGTTAAGGTGAAGAATACTGGCTCTTCTGGAGATGCTTGCTCTGTCAAAGTACGAGTCCGTTCAATTTATGCTATCGATAACATAGTAATGTAACTTTACTGAATTAATAAGTTCATCAGCAAAATTAATTGACCTAAGTAGCATAAAGACAAAAAAGGCACCCTTGAGGTGCCTTTTATCATTTAATTTTTGCAGTGCCTAAACAATCACTTATAACAGTATGCTTGTTTATTTCTCACAAGGTTACGCATTAATGCCTGAATGACGTAATAGCGCATCAGTATTTGGCTCACGCCCCATAAAGCGCACAAATAAGGTCATAGGCTCTTCACTGCCCCCCATTTCAAGGATGTTGTTAAGGAAGCTTTTGCCTGTTTCTGGGTTAAAGATCCCTTCATCTTCGAAACGAGAAAATGCATCTGCTGATAACACTTCTGCCCATTTATAGCTGTAGTAACCAGCTGCATAGCCACCAGCAAAAATGTGTGCAAAACCATGTTGGAAACGGTTAAAAGCAGGCGGTACATTCACAGCAACTTGGCTACGAACTTCATCTAAGATACCTTGAATATCAGCGCCTTTCTCAGCATCAAACTCATGATGCATTCTAAAATCAAACAACGAAAACTCTAACTGACGAAGCATCATCATGCCTGACTGGAAATTCTTAGCCGCTAGCATCTTGTCTAATAAGGCTTTAGGCAAAGGTTCACCCGTTTCAAAATGGCCCGAGATCTCAGCTAATGCCTCTTCTTGCCAGCACCAGTTTTCCATAAATTGACTTGGTAACTCTACGGCATCCCAAGGCACACCGTTAATCCCAGCAACACCACCGACTTCAATTTTAGTCAACATGTGGTGAATACCATGACCAAACTCATGGAATAGGGTTGTCACTTCATCATGAGTAAAGAGCGCTGGTTTGCCATCAACTGGACCATTGAAGTTACAGGTTAAATAGGCAACTGGCTTTTGCAGACCATTGCTTGTTACACGGCGGCCACGGCAATCATCCATCCATGCCCCACCTCGTTTACCACTGCGTGCATATAAATCTAAGTAGAAGCTACCACGATGCACGTTATCCGCATCGTAAATATGGAAGAAACGCACATCATCATGCCACTTATCAAAACCATGTTGCTCTTCAATGGTTAAACCAAATAAGCGTGACACAGTGTAGAACAAACCTGATAAGACCTTGTCTTCTGGGAAGTATGGACGTAATAACTCTTGTGACACTTCATACTTATGCTGTTGTAGCTTTTCAGCATAAAAACTCAAGTCCCACGACGCCATCTCTGTCACGCCAAACTCTGCTTTAGCAAAGGCTTTAAGCTCTGCTAGCTCGGCTTTACCTTGCTCTTTTGAACGCAAGGCTAATTCATTTAAAAACGATAATACTTGGCTAGGATCATTCGCCATCTTAGTTGCTAATGATTTATCAGCATAGCTATCAAAACCCAATAGGTTAGCAAGCTCATGACGCAGCGCTAGGATTTCGTCCATGTTGGCACTGTTATCAAACTCGCCCGCATTCGGGCCTTGATCTGACGCTCGAGTGACAAATGCACGGTAGCACTCTTCACGCAGTTCACGGTTTTCACTGTAGGTCATCACGGGTAAGTAAGATGGGAAATCTAGCGTAAATAACCAACCTTGTTTTTCTTGCGCTTCAGCCATCGCCTTGGCCGCTGCAATCGCAGAGTCTGGTAAGCCTGCTAGCTCAGTTTCATCAGTAATCAATTTAGTCCACGCTTGTGTGGCATCTAATAACTGATTAGAAAAACTGCTAGTCAGTTCAGAAAGGCGTTTTACAATTTCGCCATATCGGATTTTTTGCTGTTCATCGAGCCCAATGCCCGACAACTCAAAGTCACGAAGGCTTTGAGTTAGTAATGTTTTTTGTGCCGTAGACAGCGTATCAAACGCCGCCGACTCTTGAATGGATTTGTAGGCTTGATACAAGCCTTGGTGCTGGCCAACAAACGTACCGTATTCAGATAATAACGGCAGACAAGCATCATGAGCTTCACGCCATTCATCAGTGCTGGTCACAGAATTCATGTGTGATACAGGCGACCAAATTTTACTGAGCTGATCATCCACTTCTTCTAATGGCTCAATTAAGTTTTCCCATGAATATGTGCTGTTTTCAGCTAAGACTTCATCAATTTTACTGCGACATTGAGCAATAGCATGTTCTACAGCTGGTTGAATGTGCTCCGCTTTAATTTTCGAAAACTGCGGAAGCTCGCTCTGCTCGAGTAAAGGATTATCTAGCAATGTATTGCTCATAGGTGATTCCTCGGGGAAATAGGGTAATTGTGGCCTTTATCCATTAATAAGGGCAACAAGCTGTAAATTCAAGTCTATAGCAGTTTTGAGCTCACCGATTTGGTATTGTCTATACACTAAACACGTATATTAAAATAAGCTTAAAAAACGTGAGTAAACACCCAGATTTTTTTACGCAAACTTTACACTGAAGATATTGACAACTCGATCGCAAATCTAACTCGTTATCATTTCCAAAAAATGTTTTTCAGGTATTCTCCTTTATTGAATATATGATTTTGAGAAAGGTTGTCGAAATGCGAACTAAATTATCCCCTTTATTAGTGACAACTCTAAGCCTGATATCAACATACCTAACCACATCGTTTCATGCCCATGCCGAAGACCTTAGTTTTGGCGTTGCTTTAGGTTGGGATTCAAAATACATCTCGGAAGGGCGCAACAATCTAGAAAGTGGTGGCATATATTCTGGTGCTGCTGCAGTATCTACAGGTGATTTAACAGCATATGCAGCTGTAATCAGAGGCGATTCAACGCATTACATTGAATATAATTGGGGGCTTGAGTATGAACTTCACCTCCATGACAATCTAGAAACCATTATAGGTTATCAACGCCTTGAGTTTTACGGCGATGAACGCGCTAACGACAACGAGTTTTTTGCTGAGATGACTTATACCGCCGTTGAATGGTTAGTCCCTTCTGTTGCTTATACCTATTCAACGCAAGCTGGCGGCTACTTTGTTGAAGTGAGCCTCCATAGCCCTTGGCAACTCAGTGAGCGATTTACTGTCACGCCATATATTACCCAAGGATTTGATTTTCAATATGCAACTGAAGAGCATAATGGGGCAAACCATTTCCAAATGGGAATTGAAGCCAATTATGAAATTTCAGATAACCTTGCTCTTAGTGCTCAATTCAGCCATGTCATCGCCATGGATGATATTAAACAAGAGGCGAAAGCCGAAGGTTATACAGGGAGTTTAGACGAAAGCTTTGGTGGCATTTACTTAACTTGGCGCTTTTAATTATCAGTAATACCTATATTGCCTGACACTTAGCTCAGACTAAAACATCTCTGTGTTTGGCAAATCCCCCTATTCCCTTCTAAGCTAAGTGAGTCGTTCCACATGATGTGGTACTCGTTTAACTAAAGCAAAGGAATGCTGATGAAACACACTCAGGGATCATATCGCCTATTATGCTATTGGTTTATCCGCCAATTTCCCCATCATATTCATATACTGGTTACCCCTTTTATTATCACTGTATTGCTATTGTTTAGTATTCAAACGCAAGCAAGTGATTTAACCCAGCTGCGTCAATCAAAAAATATCAATCAACAGAACCCCACAAATGCGCTTCCCATTGGCAGCGTGCTAGACAGCCAAGGTCAACCCATCGCCATACCACAGCCACAAAGTGCGCTTGAATATGCTGCAGATGAAATGCAGTTAGATAGAGCGGACACCATACAAGTGTCATCAGACCCAGTCTCAATGCACGATACCTCTGCCGCCAAGGTTTCTCCCAAGATGGTGGTTGCCAACGATCCGAGCTGCCGCTGGTTGGCTAATCGAATCAAACAATTATCAACACAACTCAAGCACAATAAAGATGCCAGCTATTTGCAAACAGAATTATCCCATCGACAAGATGAGTGGCAATGTATGGACTGCCAAGGTTCAGGCCCAGCTCAAGGCCAACAGGCTGAATGTCAATATCGTCGATAAACCTAGTACTTGGTCATACTGAGTGAGCGTATTTGAATTAATAATGCGTTACTTTCTCAAGTTTAAGCACCACTGATTGAGCGTTTGCAGGTACAGTGTCAGCTTTTCGCTGCAATAAATTAGCCGACTTTACGGTCTTAGAAACTAGCTTGTGATGACATTCCCCCCTACAATGGCTGCAATAAAAATTGTCAAACTCACATAAACGCTTAATAAAAGTCAGGTTGCCGTATTAGCAATCTGATTCAAGTATCAATAATAGAGAGGGTTAACATGGCTCAACATTATGACTATATCTGCCTTGGTGCAGGTAGTGGTGGTATCGCTTCAGGTAATCGCGCGGCAATGCGTGGCGCAAAAGTTTTAGTTATTGAAGCAAAACATGTTGGCGGAACATGCGTCAACGTGGGTTGTGTACCGAAAAAAGTCATGTGGTATGGCGCTCATGTTGCTGAATCCATGCATTTATACGCCAAAGATTACGGTTTTGACGTTACAGTGAACAACTTTAATTGGAATACGTTAGTCGATAACCGTGAAGCCTATATTGGCCGTATTCATGAGGCATATGGCCGCGGATTTGCCAGTAATAATGTCACCCTATTGAACGGTTACGGTAAGTTTGTTGACGGTAATACCATTGAAGTCAATGGCGAGCATTACACGGCTGATCATATCCTTATCGCCACTGGTGGTGCGCCAACAATTCCAAATATTCCTGGCGCTGAATACGGTATTGATTCAGATGGCTTCTTTGCATTACGTGAGCAACCTAAACGTGTTGCTGTTGTGGGTGCAGGCTACATTGCCGTTGAGCTTGCTGGCGTATTACATGCACTCGGTAGCGAAACCCATTTATTAGTACGTAAACATGCTCCACTACGTAATTTTGATCCTATTTTGACCGACACGCTTGTAGAAGCGATGGCGACAGATGGCCCAACCCTGCACACTCACAGTATTCCAAAAGCTGTGGTTAAAAATGCAGATGACAGCCTAACCCTTGAACTTGAGAATGGTGAAAGCATCACTGTTGATAGCTTAATTTGGGCTATTGGGCGCTCTCCTTCTACAGGAAACATTGGCCTTGAAAACACTGATGTGAAACTGAATGACAAAGGTTACGTGGTCACTGACGAGCAACAAAATACGACAGCAAAAGGTATTTATTGTGTCGGTGACATCATGGAAGGCGGCGTTGAATTAACACCTGTTGCAGTCAAAGCAGGTCGCTTATTATCAGAACGTTTATTTGGCAACATGCCAAATGCAAAAATGGATTACAGCGTGATCCCAACGGTCGTATTCAGTCACCCACCAATTGGTACTATGGGATTAACTGAACCAGAAGCAGTTGAACAATTCGGCGAAGACAACATTAAAGTGTATACCTCTGGTTTTACTTCAATGTACACCGCTATTACAGCTCACCGACAAGCGTGTAAAATGAAGCTGATTTGCGCAGGTGAAAATGAAGTGGTTGTTGGTATTCACGGCATTGGTTTTGGTATGGATGAAATCCTCCAAGGCTTTGGTGTTGCCATGAAAATGGGCGCGACAAAAGCAGACTTTGATGCAGTTGTTGCGATTCACCCAACTGGCGCAGAAGAGTTTGTCACTATGCGCTAAGCACTGAATCATTTGACGGATTCAACTCATCAAAAGGCGAGAATAATTTCTCGCCTTTTTTGTGCCTACTTTCCACAGAACTCACTGAATTGCTTTACCTAAAAAAGCTAAGCCGTTGTGACTCAAACCGCAGTTTTATAGACAAAGTCACTATTCACGATATCTATTCACGGTTCTTGATATACAAGCAGTGCTATTTGGCCGCACATTTTTTATAATCGACAAATACGTTTAACACATATTGTTTAAACAGAAATACGCTCTTTAAGGATATTGCATGACCCAAGCTAACGAATTGACCTACATGAGTTTAACTCAGGTTGCAGAGTACTTGTCGCTCGATGAAGACTCGGTCAGCTCAATGGCCAATGAGCGTATTTTGCCTGCCACAAAAGCTACGGGAAAATGGCTATTTCCCAAAATACTGGTAGATCGGTGGCTGATGGAATCTTGTCATAGCGGAATGCTATCTGATCGAATGCACATCACGGGCAGCGACGATCCACTACTGTCTATGTTGGTTGCTAAAACCATGTCACAGGTAGGTACCACTGAACTCATTAGCTATAGTTCAACAGGTTCAGGCTTAGGGTTAGATGTATTATCTCAAGGGTATGCTGATATCTGTGCCTTGCATTGGGGAAGCCTTGAAGACGATAGCCTGAGTTATCATGAATTATTAACCAGTTACCCAAATCATAAACAATGGTTGTTGGTGCATGGCTATAACCGCAAACAAGGGTTAATGATGCGCTCAGAGACGTTTGAGCAATACGAAGCCTTAGCAAACGCTGCCACCAATACCTCATTTAAATCATGGCGTTGGGTCGCTCGTCAAGCAGGCTCTGGTAGCCAGCAACACCTAGAGCAATGGTTGTTAAAACAAGGTTTTAACTTCAAATACCTTAACTCTACCTTGGTGGCGCAAAGCGAACGGGAATTAGCAGGTTATATCGCACGACATAATGCCGATATCGGTTTTGGTTGCCAATCTGTAGCGCTTGAAAGCGGATTAAGCTTTGTGCCGATTTTAACGGAATCCTTTGATTTAGTGATGCCACAGGGCATTTACTTTAGACGCCAATTGCAGCAGTTGCTAGATTTACTGCAACAACCTGAATCCATCAGACTAGCTGCCACGTTAGGCGGATACGACCTCACCAATACAGGCAAATTATTGTGGAACGGCCAAGAGTAACTTGCTGCTTGGCTATGTAAGACTTCTACTAATCAATGCACAACGCAAACAGCAAAACTAAAAAGAGATGGCTAACTCATCCAGTGTTAGCCATCTTATTATTCGTTACTTATCCTTAATTAGATGAGTTTAATCTGGCTTGAATCGCTAACTTCACTTCCTCTTGTTCGAGTAGCAACTCTTGCTCTTCTTTGCTGCGCATCAAATCATTAAATGATGTTCTGGCCTCTTGCGCCAGTGTTGAAGCTGCAAGTTTAGACTCTTTAGCTTTTGCCGCATCAGCAGTTAATTGTTGTAGCTGCTCGATAATATCATCAGGTGCATTGCCTAACTCTACACTCGACTCACCACGTGATAATGCTTCTCGACGTAACTGCTTTTTCAGCAACCATATTGCCTCATTGGCTTCTCGTTCAGCATTGGCAGCATCAATAGCATTGTCACGTAACAATTCAAAGCGTGCTAAGGCTTGGCCTTCTTTGCTCCAAGGATCAACATCGGGTAAATCAGAAATATTAATCACAGGATCGACATAGTCATCTTGATGGCTTAAATCCAATGACGCGGCTTTAACACCTGAAATCATCAACATCACTGCAATAACAAGGAGCGGTAAACCACCAACAATTGCGGCGGTTTGCAAGGTAGCTAAGCCTCCCATAAACATCAGGGCAGAAGGCATAAAGGATAATGTAAACGCCCAAAATAATCGGTTCCAACGCATCGGATCTTCGGTCACATTGGTTTGTACTACTGAGGCTAAAATGTAGGAAATCGAATCGAACGTTGTCGCAGTAAAAATGATGCACAACAAAGTAAAGACTGCGATGACCACGGTGCTAAATGGCAGCTGTTCTAAAATAGCAAAAATGGCCCTAGTTGCCCCTTCGCTATTCAACAGGGCAACTACATCAAGTTGCCCAGATAACTGCAAAGACAAACCATAGTTACCCAATATAATGAAGTACATTGAGCAACCCAAAGAGCCAAAAAAGACTGCTCCGGTGATCATTTGCTTAATGGTTCTGCCACGAGAAATTCGGGCAATAAACAAGCCCATACTCGGCGCAAATACCAGCCACCAAGCCCAATAAAAAATTGTCCAATCTTGTGGGAAGTGAGTATCTTCAAAGGTGCCAAGGCCACCAAACGGCTCAGCCCATGTTGCCATAACAAAAAAGTTAGATAGCATTCGGCCAATGGAGTCTAGACCGGTTTCCAGCATAAAAATTGTTGGGCCACAAACCAATACAAAGACTAACAAGCCTAATGCGCCCCAAAAGTTAATATTACTGAGAATTTTGATGCCTTTATCCATGCCCATATAAGCTGAATAGGCAAAAATAGCCGTACACAACATCAACACACAAATTTGACTACCCGTTGTTGCAGGGATGCCAAACAAATAACTAATGCCTTCGTTAATTAATGGCGCTGCTAAGCCTAATGTTGTCGCTGCACCACCTAATAAACCAAAAATAAACAATACATCAATCACTTTACCAAGCTTACCAAAGCTATTGGCTTCACCAATCACAGGCATTAGTGCAGCTGACACCTTTAATACTGGCTGCTTGCGCACATAGAAAAAATACGCAATTGGAATAGCTGGGATCATATAAATACACCAAGCGATAGGTCCCCAGTGGAACAAGCCATAAGTCGCAGCCCAGCGAATTGCCTCTTCACTTCCCGCCGCTAATTGAAAAGGTGGGCTCTGGTAGTAATAGGCCCACTCAATGGTGCCCCAATACAAAATGCTTGCGCCAATACCACCACAAAACAGCATGGCTGCCCATGAGGCTAATCCAAACTCAGGTGACTCATCAGGGTCTCCTAGTTTAATCTGACCTATATCTGAAAAAACGATATAAATCATAAAGAAAAAAGCAGCAATACCTAGACCTAAATAGGCAAAGCCCAGTCTATCTGTCATAAATGTTTTAGCGATAGCAACCCACTGTGCCCCTTCAACTGGGAAAATAAGTAAAGGGATAACCACAGCAAAAAGTAATATCAACGCACCGAAAAAAGTCGGTTTATCAATAAGCTCGAAGTGTTTGTTCATTTTATTTGTCCGAAACAATAAAACTGATTAAGAGAGTCCACACCACAAGTGCTTCCCCGTGCTGCGAGACAGCCAGGTTGGTTTACTGTTTGAAGAGTTGGAATACTGTGCGTGAACCGTTTTCTATAAAACGCCAGGTCGTTTAATGTTTGTGACATTAACGGCAACACAGGCACGCTAAAATAATGTTAATCACGTAAACTGTCGACTAACTTATATTAACAATCGATTCAGATTGTGAGCGAGATCTCACCAAGATTTAAGGGTAACGATGTGCTGATTTAGCAAGGTTATTTCCTGTACAAAAACCTACAAGATTTTGGCTGGCATTTGGTTATCTAGCAGGTAAAGAGAGTCATAGATTAACTAATCAATAGCACAATAAACTCAACATATTGAGAATAATAAAGCCCGATAAACTCACCACAAATTGCGGGGCTTACCGGGCTTATTGTGTTATCAGCGATGGATTACTTTGCCGAATCACCAATGTGCTTTTCTAAGAAAGCTAAAATCGCTTTGTTGGCCTCTAGAATATTTTCTTCATTATAAAAGCCGTGTCCTTCTTTATCTTTAACTAACCATTCATAGGGATGGCCTTTTTCATCTAACGCCTCTTTAAGTGCTAACGCATGCTCAAAGTGAGCACGTTGATCATCCTCACCATGAATAATAAGTACTGGCGCGTTAAGTTTATCGACATTACGACTTGGAGACTGGGCAATAAGTTCAGCAGGGTTAGTACCGAGAGTTTTATTCAGGTAAGACCCTCCCCAAGTTAATGTCTTAATATCCCCTTCATCAAACATCATAGGTAGGTCATAAACCCCTACGTAGCCAATTGCGCACTGATACATATCCGGCTCTCTAATTGCACTTTGTAAAGCGCTATAACCACCAAAACTCGCACCAAAGATGCATACACGATTTTTATCTGTCACACCTGTTTGAATCGCATAATTTAATGCCTGAGTTATATCATCTTGAATACCCGTTCCCCACTCGCCGTAGCCAGCTTCCATAAAGTGTTTTCCGTAACCATCTGAGCCTCGAAAATTCACTTTAATGACAGCATAACCGGCGTTTGCGAGCATTTGAGCTTGGGGGTCGAATCGCCAATAATCTCGAAGATGCGGGCCTCCATGAGGCAATACCACTGTGGGTAAATTTTGTTTTTTACCGATAGGAAGGGTTAGGTAACCGTTTAGCACTAAACCATCAGAAGACTTAATTCGAAAAGGTTCTGTTTCAGCTTGCTGCTCTTTTTTAATCCATTGTTTGCTCGACAATAAATAACGTGCACTCATTGTGTCTGTATCGAATATATAAAATGAGCCGGGATTGCGGTCACTAGAAACACGCACCACCATTTGCTTACCGTCTTTTGTTTTACTGGTAATTTCGACACTGTCGCCATTGAACGCTTGAATTAATGCTTTATGGAGTTTGGCTTCTTGGGTGTCAGGTTTAATAAAAATATAGCTAGAATAGTCTTCATCTACTCTCAAACCATACACTTCGTTTAAATCAGAACTAATAGCATAGGTAGGATCAGCAATATCACTGCGGTACAAAAACGTTTCTTTTTGAGTATCTAAATCGTAGCGATACAGGCCTTTCGGTTTATTTTCTTCAGTTTTTAATGCGTAAACTGACTTATTATCACTACTAAAAGTCAACGGAGTAAACTCACCGTCAAACTTTGTATTAAACACTTGCCAATCTTCTCCTTTACCCTCTGAGTAGTACATTTTAGTGTCATGGTTTTTATCTACCCCCACAACAAACCTAGGCACACTATCATTATCAACTAAAAACTGGCTGTAAGAAATTGGCGCACGTTTAACTTTACGCTCCTTGCCAGTATAGACATTAAGCCTAGTCACTTCAGGCAGCACATCGCCATTTCGACTTAGCAAACGTTTGGTAATTAAAACGTGCTTGTTATCACCTTCAAGTTTATCCAATAAAAAACCACCGTATCCCGACAGCACAATACCTGGTTGAGATCGGATACCGAAAATCATTTTACGCTTACTACCGTCATAATTAACGGCAAAGATTTCACCTAAATTAATCGGTAATTCTAATCTGCCACGGCTCTGTACCACTTGAACGATGACACGTTCATTATTGACCCAGTAATATTCTGCAGGTTGATCCCGACCACTGGAATTGAGCGCAAAAGTAACTTCAAAGTTGTCGGTGCGTAAAAAGGCGAGTCTCTTTCGACCTTCATCATTCATTAAAACAGCTAAATGCTTGCCGTCAGGGGATATTTTTACATTGTAGTAATCACTATGGCGTGAATAATCTTCGACAGAAGCGGCGAGACAAATATTTGAAATGCACAATAGCATTCCCCATATCATCAATTTGATGTACATCATGGAAACTCCTTTAATCCATCTCAAAGAGACAGCTTTATCCTTAAAACCTTGAAGCGATATGGCACAAGAAGTAGATGAAATAACATTGAGGTAATGCGATATTCCCTAACTCCTTGGGATCATACTTCCTAAACATAGATAGTCATGTTTCAATTAATTTTGCAGCGATACCCACATTGATTCAATAGATTAGCTGCTATTTGGCATATTTAACCGACAAAACAACATCTCTCACTAGGCTAGGTTGACTCAATAGTTAATAACACTGGCTGAGTCATGACGTAATTTCCCCTGTTAATCACTGAATGTAAAAAGTGACGTCCAAATATTGAGGGGGAGTCGCAATGTTCATCGTTAAAAATTTGTAGTAAAATTGTGTCTGAGGACGACCTCAACCTGTTGAGCACCACAATCAATCACATCGAATTGATGAATTTGGTAAACAGGCTTCCATCCGGGGACGGCCCCTTCTGACTAACTTCCAGATAGGAGCCCATATGAGAATCTCTCATTACTTTTGCGTTATTGTTACCAGCCTCATTTTTTGCATGTCCCCCACAACCTCAGCGAATGAAAGCCATATGGGCTTACATGGTATGACTCTATTTGGCGGAAAAGATGGCTTATTTGCCTCACATTTGCCTATGTATCACCATCCCCACAATGTACAAATGGTCATGCAATTTCACTTTGCCGATCCTGAAACTGATCATGCAATAAAGCAGCAGCTTGAAGCAATGGCAACAGCACCAGAGCAGCTTTGGACTATTGTACCCAAGCCTTTTGACTTAATGCGTCTCAGCCCTCTGGCAACCGACCCAATCGAACAACTGCAAGTTGATGTTGTAAAAGGTCACTTTGAGCGAGGAGGCATTAACCAGTTTTCTCAACAATCACTCATCATTGATCGCATCATTATGTTCACTGAATTAAGCATGAAGGCAGGGCAAGATAAGGCGCCAAATGCACAATACCGAGTCATTACACCAACTGAAAATAGCCCAAACCAGTTCTTAGTTAAGGTCATTGAAAATCGTCCTGAAGCAGACCACTTGCTGCGAGTGATTCAACATGATTTCATTAGAACGACTCAAATAACCGTGCCACTCAAAGGCAAACTGCACCCTAGTCCAAAGGATTTAGCGGATCAGCTATCCATTCCCCTCGAGCACATCATTGAAATCTATCTAGAAACTGGCGAGTTACAGTAATGGTTTCATTGTCGCTGGCAATCATTCAGCACCATCAGGCTGAAGGACCAGGGCGCATTTCTGACTGGTGCAAACTCTCGGGACATAAGATCACCCGTTTCATGGCGCCCGATGGTTGCTTGCCCGATCTAAACCAATTTGATGGCATCATCATTTTGGGCGGCCCTATGGATGTAGAAGATAACCCAAGATGGATGCAAAAAGAGCGCTCTTTGATTCACACGGCGATTGAAATCAACAAACCGCTAATCGGTATTTGTTTAGGCTCGCAACTATTAGCATCGGTATTAGGAGCTAAGATTTACCCACTTAAACAGGCTGAATTAGGTTGGTATGATCTCAGAGTTAATGCCAACGTATGCTCAGCAAGTCTAGCGAACAAAAATTTGATTAATTTAGCCGTACCTCAATGGCATTATTTTGGGTTTAACTTTGATAGTCACTTAGCTCCGCTAACCCATAAATCGGTTGAGATAAAAGCCTACTCATCATTGTGTCCTCAACAGGTGTTTCGGCATCAACAGCAATATGGCATTCAATTTCATCCCGAATGGGACGCTGTGCAACTGGCTTATTTACAACAAGCATTTAGTGAGCAGTGCCCAGAAGATTTATATGCTAAATCACGTATGAACGAACAGACACAGTTACAACACTGGTTTTTTAACTTGTTAGATACTGTGTTTCGTTCTGCAATAACGAGCGATGACTAAGGGTAGTAACGCTAATCGGGACAATACAGCGATAAGCTGATAATGAAAAAGGCGGTAACTGACTGTTACCGCCTTGTCGATACAAACAATGAATTCAATGCAGCAAGCTAACAATGATCAACTTAACAGTATCACTTCACTCCTATGTTATGTGTGGCGCTATGAAGCTGGACTTGAAGCTACAGTATTATTTACCACCTCAGATTCGGCACCATTCAATGGCATAGCCGTTTGAATATTAGCTTGTTTAATCGCTGCACGGGTTTGATCGGTCAAACTATTCTCGCCATTTAATAAATCGGTTAACGTGCCAGTGTCGCCATTCACTAACCCCAGCTCCTGTAACATGGCATCGACTACTGGCGCATTCGCACGATAGTTTAATGCTGCCGCTGTGATTTGTTCGGCTACGCCACCAGATTGTCCCTGCATGATTTGGGTACCATTTGCGGTTGCAGCGCCAGCGCCGTGGTAACCTTGTAAGATCTTAATGCCTTCAATGTTTTCTAGTGGTTTGACTGCATTAGCAACCACTTCTGGTAACGCTTGCAGTACAGCCAAGGATTTTTGCAGCTGAATTTGCTCATCTTTCAGAGTATTTTCTGCTTCATACAAAGCTTGTTTACCTGCCGCTTCAACTGCAAAGACTTTTTCATCCGCTTCAGCTTTTAGCTTTTTAGCATCAGCATCAGCGCGAGCTTCAGTTAATATGGCTGTTGCCTTATCTTCAGCCGCTTGCTTATCTGCAGCGGCTTGCACAGTAATCCCAACGGCTTCACGTTCTGCTTCTTTTTTCGCATCAATGACTTCAATTTCTTTTTGACGATTTGCCATTGCCACTTGCTTGGCTGTGATTACAGCCTCTTCTTTTTCAACTTTACCCTTTTCAACATCTGCGGCTTTAGCACGTGCAGCTGACTCTTCTTCTGATTTTTCTGCTACTGCAATCTGCTTATCTTGTTCAGCGACTTCAATATCACGCTGCTGTTGAATACGAGCTTGCTCAAGGGCTTTCCTTTTAGCAATTTCACGGGTTTCAATGTCTTTTGATTTTTCAATTTCTGCCGCTTCAATCGCTTGCTCTTTCGCAATCTCAGCTTCGCGCTCTTCTCGCTGTTTATTTTCACGCGTTTTAGCAATTTCCGCTTTTTGCTCTGCACGTTTAAATGCCAAAATTTGCTCTTGGCTTAAACGAGCTTCTTCCTCTTCTTTTTGAATCTCTAAAGATTGACGCTCAGCCTCTAAATTCCGACGCTCAATTTTAACGCGGTTTTCTTGTTCAATATCATTGGTTTCTTTACGTTTTTCTTCAATGATTTTTGCAAGACGTGCACGACCTTCAGCATCAAATGCGTTATTTTCATTAAAAAATTGTAGGTCTGTTTGGTCAAAGCCAGTTAATGAAACAGACTCAAGTTCTAGCCCGTTTTTCTCTAAATCATTGGCCACATTTTGCTGAACCTTTTGGACAAAATCAGCACGCTGCTCATGCATTTCAGTCATGGTCATTTCAGCAGCCACAGCACGAAGTACATCAACAAATTTTGACTCCATTAACACTTTAAGTTCTTCAACACGCATGGTACGTGTACCCAAAGTTTGCGCAGCCATCGAGATGCCTTCTTGGCTTGGTGCCACACGAAGGTAAAAATCCGCTTTAACATCGACACGCATTCTATCTTTGGTGATCAGCGCATCTTTTTGTGTTTTCTCAACTTCGATGCGTAATGTGTTCATATTGACCGGAATAGTTTCGTGCAACACAGGTAAACACACTGTGCCACCATCTTTAACGACTTTCTCCCCACCTAAACCAGTTCGGACAAATGCAATTTCCTTAGTGGCTCTAATATAGAGTTTGGCAAATATTAACCCTATGGTGATAAACGCCAACATTGCCACGCCAGACATTATTAAAATAAAGGTGGTATTTGACCCTGCAGATAATTCAATCCCTTCCATTTTCTTTCCTTGTATTACTACTATAAAAATCTTGGTTCCATGAATAGACGGCTAAATACTATCGAGTTTTGCTGCTATCCAAATATTATTTTTTTTATTCAGCAACACGACTTGGTCATGCTGGTTAAAACTTTCTTCTGCAAACTCTGGCGCGACCATCACGTAATGTTTCTGCGCATGTTGATCCACCAGCACCGCCTCTGCAGGACTGTTTACTCTGGCAGTGCCCACGGTAATTTTGGCCAATAAACCACTAAAACTAGTATTAGAAACGGCATGGGATTCATTTTTGGGGAGGATTTTTGCCAAAGGTCTACCAATGATGGATGTGCTGAGCAGACTCAGTACAAATACAATTGGAGCACTAATCATTGGGGAAAGTAGATTACTAGCGTATTGATAACTAATAAAATTTAAACTGTAGCCAATGAGTGCAAAGCAAGTAAGCAATAACACTAGCCAGATTAATAACGGTAACTTATTCAGGCATAGCCAACCAACTAATGGGGTCAGCCCAGTATTAGCCACATTAAGGTCGGCATCGACATCAAGTTCAACAGGAGAAAGGTGGTCTATCAGATTTGAAATGCTAAAGCCTATCACTAAGCCAACACCTTCTAACAGTGCAAGCATCAACACCATCGTCATCGCAATCGCAAATGGGGTATTGGCGTTTATGAGTAAAAAATCGAGCATGACTGTATTCCTTTACAGCTAGATTAATCACTCAACCTGGCAGTCATCCTATGCCAAGTTTATAAGCAATTAATATAATTAGATTATATCTGTCAAAAACAACATCACCTTAACAAAAACTTCCTTAGAAGTGAATTAGATTATCAGTCTTTGTGATGACCGACTTATTCGCACTGTGCTTGACCACTGGCATAGCAGCTAGGTTGTCGTGGGCATACTGCGCCACGAGAGCAAATCACTCTGGCATCGTTTTCTATACCACGTTCAATCCAATTAATATTCAAGATTTTAGCCACGCTAACCAGATCTGCTTTGATGTGTTTTGGAATGGCGACTAAGCCGCCGTTTTCAACACACGTTTGCTTTAAATCTTCGGTAATTTTTGCAGCATCTTTACCTTGCGCTTCAATGGCGGGGTTTAAATCTATCCCTGCACATAACACATGTGGATTACCCGCTGAATCATCGACTTTTATTGATTCACAACAGTAAATTCGCGGCTCATTACCTACATTTAATATTGAAATTTGAGCAGATGTTCCCGATGTCGGCTCGTTAATTTTCCTAAATACAGCCCAATGGTGGCAAGGGTCTTCAACTATGCGCATATTGCCCCAAGGCAGTGGAATACCATTACCGCGATAGACCGCTTTAAGCTTACCTGGTGCATAAGCATCAAAGTAATGCCAATGAGGGTAAGGAGAGACAACTGTCATTCTGCGCATGGCAACCGACGCCGACACCTGTAACTGTTTATGGATATCAATCTCGTAGCCGTGACGATCTAATAGCTGTCTGAATGGCACTTTAGGGCAGAGTAATGCCCCTGCAAAAAAGCTTGATTCAAAATCACGCCATGCATGCAAGATATCTTGGGCATTAAGTGTGTTTGACTGCACAGTTGCATCATCATCCGCCTCAACTCGACGCCCCGATGTCATGACACTTTTCAAGCCGTCTTTATTGTGGAGCACGCAATGACCAATGTGCACTGCCAAGTCATATTTAAGCCTTGGCGCATTGGATTTGAGCGCTTTATTGATAAAAATTGTCGCAGGTGGTTCAAAAAAAGAAGTGGTTAACCGAGAAGAACGAGCGCCAGTTTCATCTAACACTTCAGTCGGAACTTCATCAATCCATTTAATTTTAAGTCCCATACTCTTAGCAATGCTAAGCATCTCATCAGCACTTAGCGGCATCTGTTTTCTGCCAATTTCTTCAGCGGCGCGTTCTAAATCAGGGAAATGATTTTGATGGTGTTCTTGGTGTGCGCGAATTAATAACTGAGCAAACTGCCGACCTGATGTGCCTGTTTGTGACAGCATTTCAGGTATCGCGATTTGTAAAATGTCATTAGAAAATAAAAAGCTTGGTTCGAGTGGCATACCGCTAATACCACCACGGCGTCCCTTTTCTGGGGTGATTGATTGCTCTTCTGGCATGTCATCTAAAAACCAATCGACATCTTTTTGGAACACAGTAGCAATCACCGCCAGCATACCAGCACTGGGCACTCTTTTACCTCGTTCTATCATTGATAGATACGACACCGAAGGCGCAGAGCTCGAATCTACACGTATACATCGGGCAGACAAGTCTTCCATTGTCAGATGATTACGTTTACGCAGATTTCGAATCTTTGTACCCAGGAAATGTGACTTTCTCATCAAGCTTTGTTCATTACGCATTTTGTAAAATTCACACTGTAAAATTTTTATTGTGAAATTGTAGTGAAAAATACACTAGACTACAAATTAAGCAATCGGGAAACAGTGTTCATCATTTTGATTCCCATTGCGACTAAGGCAATCGATAACAAAAGATGTAAGCACGGCCTAATGATATGAATATTTAATTAGCCCCGTGTAATGACCCAAGCGAAGAGGATAAGGTTATGACTATGACAACAATGCACACCAACACAGCCGCTCACAACCTTAACAGCTTCATTGAGGAACAATTTGTGGCAACCAGTACCAACGCAGACAAAATTAACAATGCAAAGGTATTTTTAGATGACAACTTCCCACTTACTGAAGGCTCACACGCCGATGTGAGTAGCTATGTTATTTACTACACTCATCTTCTAGCCTTTATGAAAGATGGTAGCCAATGTGGTTTACAGAACCCATGTCAATTTGTTGCTTTAACAGGTCATAAAAGCGAACCAACATCGATTGTCCTTAAAAATAACGATACCCATGTTGAAGTCAGTTTTGACAGAAATGGCGAGTTAGGATCGAAAGATCCTGCGCATATTGAAGATATTCAAGTGGCGCTGCCAATTAAAAACTTACCAACGCCATATAAACAATGGGTTAGTATGCTGCATTCTCGCTGCCTACCTACTGAAGGTAACTGCAAAGTATTTACTGCAAAAGATGGCACTGAATACGCCATGCATCAACGTTAATCAGCGCAATAAGCCGCTAGATTACATTGCACTCTCAAGGTCGGCATTATTGCCGGCCTTCTTGTCAGTGAATAAAAACGTCTTCTCCTGTCGCACCAACAATTAGCTAATAATGCACTAAAATAGCCGTACTCCTATCCTATAAAAAATTAACTTATTGATTAATATATTATTTAATAGTGGTCTAACTCTTGCGAGATCTTATAGACGTTTATCATGCCTATAGGAATTTATAATGAATAAAGAACAAGTGGTTGAAGCGATTATTTTAGCGAAACATGCCCGCCAACTAAGTTGGCAAAATATTGCAGATGAGTTAGAAATGGGCTGTGTTTGGGTCACCTCAGCATGTTTAGGCATGAACAGCATGCCAGAGAACGTCGCTGATAAGTTGTGCCAGCTACTTGAGCTTCCTGCAGGTTCACAAGCTGCGCTCACGGCTTACCCGACCAAACAATGGCAACGTGATGTGCCACAAGATCCACTGGTCTATCGCCTCTATGAGGTGGTTGGTGTATATGGCGACACATTAAAAGAAGTCATTCAGGAACAATTTGGTGATGGCATAATGAGCGCCATTGATTTTTCAATGGATGTTGCAAAACAAACTGATCCTAAGGGCGATAGGGTCGTGATTACCATGAACGGTAAGTTTTTACCTTATAAAGCATGGTAATTAATCCTTGGTAGCCTGATAAAAGCTCAATATCGGGTTTGTATTAACGCAGTACTCTTGCTGCTGTGTTAATACAGACAAGCATTAAGGTCGTGCTTAATAAAATAAGGCTATCACTAACCCTAGAGCTAATAAGAAAGATAAACGCTGCCAAAATAAAATGGGGTCTTTATCAATATAAGGCGTGTGCTCACGTATTGATTTAGGGTGAGGATGTTTAAGGTTATAAATAAACTCCGATACTTCAGCAGTGCGTTTTGACGGGGACACTTCAAGGGCTTTTTCAAGGGCATAATCTACCCACTGAGGTACTGCGGCATTTCTACTTCGGGCAGGAACATAGCGTAAGCTTTGCTGCGCTTTTAACGTCGTTGCCTTGGCAACATCCACCCCGTAGGGCAGCTGACCAGTCAGCATTTGATAAGTTATTACCGCCAGAGAAAAAATATCACTGCGACCATCGCCAAGCTCGCCCACAAAATATTCAGGAGCACTGTATTGGGCCGTTCCCAAAATGTGATCATCAATCCCTTGAGTTTCAATGATTCCTGCAACAGCTGTCGCACCGAAGTCAATAATTTTGACCACACTTTCAGTGGTGATCATGATGTTTTCAGGGCGTAAATCTTGGTGCACCATCTCTTGTCTGTGCATAGCTTGTAACCCTCGAGCGATTTGAACCACTATCGTTCTCACTGAATCTAAATCGGGCTGTTCATGATCGTGGTTCCATTGAGCTAGCGTGCAGCCTTCAACATACTCTGTTGCCGTGTAAAGGTAACCCTTAGGAACACGCGACTTAACAGGTTTTAATAAATGCGTGTTAGATACCCTTTGCGCCACCCATTCTTCCATTAACAAGGTTTCTAAGTGGTCTTCATTTTGGCGCATTTCATCAGAAGGAACCTTAATTGCCACACGCTGACCAGAGGCTTTATCTTGAGCTAGGTAAACTCGGCTGCGACTACTCACATATAGTTCACGTTGAATCACCACATCTTCGAATTCTTGGCCGCTATGTAATGGTGGCGGTAAAGGGAGTCGATTCAATAACTGTTTGAACTCATTGACGTCTGGATCAGGTAGAGAATCTACCCGCACAATTTGAATACTCAAATTATCATCGCTACCAGCATCAAGCGCCTGCTGAACCAGCTCTTGCGCCACATTGGTTAAATCTCTGTTTTGCTCTAGTGCATCATTAATGGCATTGGCAATGGTTCTCGTGGTTAAAAACTCGTGCACACCATCGGTGGTCAATACAAAAATATCGCCCAAGTTAATCGAGCAGGAGTGATAATCACTATTGAGTAACGGGTTAATGCCTAAAGCTTGATTAAGGTAACTGACTTCATCGTCGACATAACGTCGATGATCTTCCGTTAATTGCTCTAAACTATTCCCGCTCAATTGGTAGATACGAGAATCACCACAATGAAAAATATGTGCTGTATTTGATTTAAACACTAACCCACTAAAAGTGCAGACATAACCTTTATTCAAGTCATGACGATGCGGGCCATTTTGGCTTTGGGCATATAGCCAATGATTAAGTGCCTGCAGCACTTTAAGCGCAGACTTTTTAACTGACCAGGCTTCAGAAGTTGCATAGTAATCACTGATAAAATTACTTATCGCACTTTCACTAGCAACACCACTGACGTCACTAGAGCTAATACCATCAGCAATCGCAACCACTGCGCCTTTACTATGTATCAGGGCATTATCTGGTTGCATACTGCCACAGCAATCTTGATTGATCTGTTTTAGTCCAGAAACGCTTTGTTGTGCAATGGTAAGTTTTAGCGAATTTTGCATTAAAGCTTCCTTGCCGCCACAACAATTACAGTGCCATTAAGGTAATCGTGTGACGGTAAGAACTCACTTAAGTGTCCAATATTAAGCAAGCTTTTCACGACGAGCTTCTGCTTGTTTGCGTTTACGCACAGGACTTTCTTTCACGTGAGTTAAATACAGCGGTAACCCAACAAGCGCAAATCCACCCACTAAATTACCCAATGCGGTAGGGATTTCATTCCAAACGAGGTAATCCATAACCGTAAATTCACCGCCCATGATCATTGAGAATGGGAACAAGAACATATTGACAATTGAATGCTCAAAACCCATGAAGAAGAACAGCATGACGGGCATCCACATTGCCATCATTTTGCCGCTTGCAGAAGTAGAAATCATTGCACCAACGACTCCCATTGATACCATCCAGTTACACAGCATGCCGCGAATAAAAATGGTCATCCAACCTGCAAAGCCATGTTCTTGATAACCCAGAGTACGTGACTCACCGATGCTACTCACTTTCGCAGCGAGTACGCCACCATCAGTGTTATAACCATAGGTCAAAATAAACGATGCAAAGAAAGCAACCGTGAGGGCACCAGCGAAGTTACCCACAAACACTAGGCCCCAATTCCGCAGCATTTGGTCGACGGTACAGCCATTTCGTTTATCCAAAACCGCCAATGGCACTAAGGTAAATACCCCAGTTAACAAATCAAACTTCATTAAATACAGCATGATAAAACCAACAGGGAACAAAAGTGACCCCGTTAATAAGCTGCCAGTTTTAACTATCACTGTAATGGCAAAAAATGCCGCTAGACCTAAAATAGCCCCCGCCATAAAAGCACGAACAAATGTATCTTTCGTTGACATGAAAATTTTTTGTTCACCAGCATCGACCATTTTGGCTGCGAACTCTTTTGGTTCAATATACGACATAGCTTCACACTCCTAGATTTAATTCTGATCATGTTTTGCGAGTTCTATGCCACTATAAAAAAGTCAAATTAAACAACTTGTTAACATAAAGGTGTACCATAAGCTAATTAGCTAAAGCACTATAATAGTTCATTTTTTATTCACCCCGCCCTATATTGGAACGTCATCAAAGAGCTCAATCAAGTTGTATCTATCCTTAAGGTTGAATGACTAAGGCCTAAAAAAGCGTGAAGCTTGAGCCACTTGATTAAGCGGTTTTCCTTGGACAATTTCACCACCCGAGTTCACTTCGGTGATAAAAAATGTCAGCGCTTCGCGTGTTTGAGATAACCCCTGTTTATCTGGATGCTTTATCGAGCTGGTGACTGTAATAGGGTATTCAAGTTGCTCAGCCGCTTTAATCAATACCAAGGTGTTATTGGTTATTTTGAAATCATGAGCAGATAACTTATCGGAGCTAACACTGATCTGATAAAAAGCAGCTTGCTGGGTTTTGTTACGTATTTTCAGTAAATAGCTATTTTCGATGACGGGGTTTGTTGGCTCAGAGCTGACAACACGATATAAGCTTTGGCGATCTCGAATAACGTTAAGCTGAATATCCGCTCGGCTTTGTAAATCTAAAACAATCATGACCAGCATCACCACTAATGCACCCGCATAACCTAAGGCTTTTAATGACCACATTGACGGAGTGCGGCCCGTTTTTAGTGCGTTTTCACTGGTAAAGCTGATCAAATTGGGCAAATAGCCAAATTTACTCATCGTTTGATTGCAGGCATCGACACAGGCACCGCAGTTAATACATTCATATTGCAGACCATTTCGAATATCAATCCCTGTTGGACACACATCTACACAAAGATGACAATCAACACAGTCGCCTAAGCCATTGCCAGCCTCTGTCGTTGCCTGAGTCTTGGTGCTTTTTTTATTACGTTTTCTCGGACCACGGTTTTCACCACGAGCAGCATCATAGCTAACGGTTTTAGTATTCGCATCGAACATCACTGCTTGGAAACGCGAATATGGGCAACAATGTAAACACATCATTTCTCGCATCCATCCAGCATTAAGGTAAGTACATAGTGCAAAAAACCAAACCCAAACTCCTGTCCAAAAGCCGCTGCTAAAACTAAAAATATCCACATAAAGCGCCCTTGCAGGCATAAAGTAAGCCATAAAACCACAGCCAGTCACCAATGCCATTAACGCCCAAACAGTGTGCTTCGCAACTCTTTTAGTCACTTTATTCACTGACATTGGCGCTTTATCAAGGGCGGCACGGTGGTGATGGTTACCTTCAACTTTTGCCTCTACCCACATAAACACAGCTGTCCAAGCGGTTTGCGGACACATAAAACCACACCAGACTCTGCCGAAATAAACAGTAATAAAAAACAATGCAAATGCTGCGGCCATAAAAAACCAAGCAAGCACGGTAAAGTCTTGCGGCCATAAGGTGACATTAAAAAAGAAAAATTGCTGCTCTGTTACATCGAATAGAATGGCCTGACGGCCCTGGAAATTGATAAATGGAATAAGGAAAAATAACGCAATCAACACCGTATTAGTGTGCAACCTAAGACGCTGAAATATTCCTTGCTGCTCTCGCACATGAATCTTCCCCGAATCGCTAATATTGATAACTGGAATACGTTGCTGCTGCACAGCAGACGTGGCTTGTGATGGTACTTGTGATAGTGAGGGTGTTTGCTGACTCGCTATTGGCTCTGACATATCTAAGATCCTACTGCTCTAGTAACTTGCTTTCATTCGCAAAGCTAATAGAGCAAAACCTGAGCCAACCCAAAATAAAACCTAAAACACTGATTAATAGACACTTATCAATTTTCATTAAACAAAAAAATCACGATATATCACGTTTCCGTGAAATATCGTGACTTTATCGTATCGACAGTAACTTAACGCTGTATGCCAAGCTTTTTCATTCTTGAGCGCAGCGTACTTGGCGGCATATTCAGCACTGCAGCAGCACCTTGTGGCCCCGAAATACGCCACTGAGTATGTTCTAGGGTCTGCTGTATATGTTCTGCTTCTGCTTCAGCCATCGTTAGCGGTTGTTTAAGCTTGGTTTCATCGGCATGTTGCGAACCGCTAAGCGATAGGCTATTAAATTCTAACACTTGATTTTGCGATAAAATAATCTCTCTTTCGATGAGATTTTGTAATTCACGCACATTGCCAGGCCAAGTATATTGCTGCAGCTTTTTCAACCCTTTAGCACTGACGCGAGTCACTTTTTTTCCGAGCTTTTGACTTAACGATGTGACTAAGTCACTAACTAAGGACGGGATATCCTCTGGGCGTTCACGAAGTGGCGGCACCACAATTGGAAATACATTTAGACGATAATACAAATCCATTCTAAACAAGCCCTGCTCAACCCTTGCCTGCAAGTCATGGTGGGTGGCAGCAATGAGTCTAATATTCACTTTAATGGTTTCGCTACTGCCAACCCGCTCAAAAGACTGCTCTTGAATCACTCTCAGTAACTTGGATTGTGCTTCTAAACTTAACTCGGCAATTTCATCAAGAAATAAGGTTCCATTATGCGCCAACTCAAAGCGGCCTTTCCGGCGACTTGTCGCTCCCGTAAAGGCTCCCTTTTCATGACCGAATAATTCACTTTCCAGTATCGATGCTGAAAATGCAGCGCAATTGACACTCACCATGGGTTGCTCATTACGACGACTTAATTGATGTAAACTTCTTGCGACAAGTTCTTTACCTGTGCCATTTTCACCACAAATAAGCACCGTACTATCAGTATTAGCAACCAAATTAATTTGCTGAGTTAAATGGTTAATAGCGTCACTATGCCCTGACAAGCCCATTGCACCTTGCTTGCCCTGCAACTCGGTTAGTAAATATTGATTTTCTGAGGCAAGCTTCTCTGATAATGCCTGTACTTGCGCAAGCGCTTCTCTCAGTGATGTTTCAGTGTGTTTTTGCACACTGACATCACGAAATATCGCTACCACACCAATCAATTTATCTTGGTCATAAACGGGAGTTGAGCTGTAATACACTGGAAAACAACTGCCATCTTTGCGCCAAAACACGTCCTCTGAAACCTGCCGCGCAATACCATCATGCAATGTTCGATAGATTGGACAGTCATGTTGTGGATATGGGCTACCATCGGCATGGCTATGGTGGTGACAATCATGAATATTTTTGCCAATCAACTCTGCACTTTTCCAGCCAGTCATCTGCTCTGCAGCTGGGTTGATAAATACCGCATTACCGTTAAGGTCAAAGCCGTATACCCCTTCCGTGATGGCATTCAGGAGAAGGGTATTTTCAGGTAAAAAGTGACTGGTGGTGACACTGTTTTTTGCATTCATCGCTGATGGCCTCAACTTTCGTGATATCTAGCATATTACATTAGATCACGATATTTCGTTACATAAATAGGTTCTAATTCAAAAGATAGCTCGATAGATACAGTTGTTGACCGATTTTCACTATCAAATATCGTTCATCAGCCTGCATCTTGCTACAATAAGGCATCTGTATTTAGGCGATCACCATCAGCATGCAAATCTCTTCCACATTTAAACTATGGCTATTTATCGCCATGGGTTTGATTTGTTTAACACCCATAATTTCTTCTCCTATCGCCTTGCTGATGGGCTTTACATTGGCGAGTTTAGGTATGGTACCGACTTATATCGACTTAAATAAGCTCACTAAAAAACTATTAGCATACTCAATTGTTGGTTTAGGTTTCGGAATCAACTTACCTGAAGCAATTGCAGCAAGTAGCAACAATTTAGGGCTAATTGTCGGTTCGATATTTTTAACCTTAGTGTTAGGTTTTGGATTAACGATACTATTGAAACTTGATAATAAAACGGGTCATTTAATCAGTTGCGGCACCGCAATTTGTGGCGGTAGCGCTATTGCCGCCGTTGCACCAGCAATCAATGCTAAGAACGATCAAATTGCGGTATCGCTTGCCTGTATTTTCTTATTAAACTCAGCCGCGTTATTCTTATTTCCGACAATTGGTCATGCATTATCATTAAGCCAATATGACTTTGGTGTGTGGAGTGCGATTGCGATTCACGATACCTCGTCCGTTGTGGGCGCAGCGTCAGCTTACGGTGACGAAGCTTTAAAAACGGCCACCACAATTAAACTGGCTCGTGCACTGTGGATTATTCCTATTGCGCTGCTCAGCGCGATTATCTTCGGTGGCGACAAGTCAAAAATATCTATTCCATATTTTATTGGCTTTTATTGTCTCGCCATAATTACGGCCTATTTATTTCCTCAGGGGCAAGCTGTTTATCAGGTGCTCTTTAGCGTTTCGAAGCAATTACTTATCGTGTGCTTATTTTTAATTGGTGCAGGTATCACCGTCAGTAAAATGCGAGCGAATGGGCCTAAGCCACTGCTATTGGGCGTGCTATTGTGGGTTGCAATTGGTGGAATATCGTTGGGAGTCATTCTCTGGCAGAGTTAATCGCTTTTTAGTTGTTCATTGAAAAGTAAATTAAGTTAGGCTAGTTAAATTGGTCTCTTCAGCACTAAAGCCGACTATTGCTGCCAACAAATATTAATCACTCTTCTTCGTTTATCTCTTGCTGTATATAAGGTTTTGCCAAAGCCAGGGCGATTAACCCACCAAAAGCTAATAGTTCAATTACCGCACGAGTAAGCCCAGAGGTTTGCACAGATGCCACTACCGCAATAATGCAAAGGCATATTATCGCAACAGCTTTAAAGGTCTTACTTTGTATCAAGGACATCATCATGGTCTCCAATTAAGTAGACCATTATCTAAATCCCAGTATTTCGCTGCCAATATCAAATATTACTATGTTATTCACATAATGACTTTTGCCCACTGTTACCAGGCTAGATAACGCATTAAGTCTTTTTGTCTGTGGCTATCCAAACTGACACAAGCCTATGACTTACAATAGAAAATACGCAATAAGCTGTAAAATAATAAAAACCAATTTCGAATGAAGCAGTGGTTTTTAACATCTCTCCCATTCCAGCGGAGGCATTTCCAGCCATGTAGACAATAATTAATGCCACAACAAACACATCAGCCATCGACCATTTACCGATTGCACCGATAAACCGGTTCACCGCTGACTGATACCTTGCCGTAGCAGGAATACACATAGTCAACAGCAGTAATAATTTAGTGGCGGGAATGACCACACTAAATAAGCCAACTAGCCCAGCCACCAGCACGTTATTAGATAGGTAAAGTTCTTTCACGGTATCAACAATGCTGCGGGTTTTGTAAAACACCTCCACTTCGCCTTCGAGGTTATCAAAACCAAACATACTCACCGCCATGTCGAGCATGCTGCGGGCATTACCACGTGCTCCTTCAGATAAACTCTCGGTAAACATCGTCACGCCAGTTTCTACCAATTCAGCTTTCTCAATACTGCCTTGTATCGTCAAAATGGGTTGAGTGACTCCAGGGATCAGTAAAGCCAATGACAATATAATGACCAATGAGCTAAATAAGGGTTTCATAGGTACTCCAAGTAAATATCACAGCCAATCACATCAAATGAGGGAAAAATAGTACGTTAAACGCCATAAAATAACGGATCGCAACATTAAGTCCAGTGGCGACACCGCACTTTACAAAGTCGTATCCTGTTTAGGAAAGGTAATTAGTAGAAAGGACTTGGATCAACATCAAGTGAACGTGGTGAAATACCTCGTTCAATATGTAAATCTGACTTTTTCAAATCCACAAAGGTCACTTCGGTATAGCGTCGATGTTTTAATGAATAAAAACACTTAACGACAGGGTTTAACGCATCCCGCCCTTTTGACTCCCAGACAATGCCAACCCGCTCATCAGATAACTGAACTAAAGAACCTACAGGGTAAATGCCTACACAACGAATGAACTCGTAAACTAATGTTTGGTCTAGATGAAAAGGCGTCAAACTCATTAAAATTTTAAACGCTGCCGCTGGGCTCATCGCCTCTTTGTAACAACGAGTAGCCGTTAACGCATCAAAAATATCCACAATACAACTCATGCGGCCATGTTGAGGAATTTCATCACCTTTAAGGCCTTTAGGGTAACCCTTGCCATCTAGCTTTTCATGATGCATCAAGCACACATCTTTGCTCACCTGCGAAAGGCCAACGGTTTCATTCATGATATCAATTGCATAGGTTTGATGCTTTTTGATTTCTTCGAACTCTGCTTCGGTCAATTTCCCAGGTTTATGCAAGATTTTATTATCAACTTGAATTTTGCCTATATCGTGCAAAATGCCGCCGATAGCCATTTCTTTCAACAATGACTTATCTAAGTTCAAGTGTTTACCGAAAGTCACCAGTAAAAATGCGACATTCACTGAATGCTCCAGTAAGTAAGCATCTTTAGTTCTAAGCGCTGACACACATTTAAGAGCATCGGCATCATCCATCACCGATTCAATCATGTTATCGGCAATGTCTTCAAAAGGGGCAACTTCAACCGCTTTGCCTTCATAGGTTTCTGAAAGCACTTTGCGAACAAGGGTCTTTGCTTCGGTCAGGATATTTTTAGCTTGCGCTTGTTTGGTAGCTCTGGTGATAACCGGTTTACGCGCCTTTAACGGAGCAGCCTTTTTCTTCAAGCCACAGCTATCCGATGAGCGCTCAACGTCTACCCACACACTTTTAATGCCGGCTTTTTCTAATTTCGCAATCGAATCTTTATGTTTTATCTGGCCAGCATTACTGATAGCCACTTTGCTCTCTTTGCGATCGATAGCAACGACAAACATCCCGAGCCCTAAACGGCTAACGGGAATACGGATAACGTCTTTAGATTCTTCAACGGAGGACATTAACGATTAACTCTCCAAACGACAACCAAAACACCGACAAGAATGATAATACTTATGATGGAATTTAGTGACAATGTAACAATGTTAATGACATTTTATCTTGTCTCGACTAAATACTCCAAATTAAATGTTATATTTTGTATCACCCTTAAAATACAGTCGCTTAGCAGGCTGCTCTTTTTAAAAACCGCCGATACTATGATTATATTAGCATTTCAGATCACAGCATGAGCGGCTTGGCATTGACAGTTTTTGAACCCTTCATTAACTTAAGGCATAATTTACTAAAACGAATACCTCTCTTTATCATTTCACCTGTTTGAGATATCAACCTTTGGAGTCTTTGTTGCCTAGCCAAATTTTTTCTGAGCAATTTAGCCAGTTAATCGAAAAGCTAAACGCTATGAAGTTGGCCGTTGCCAAAGAACCTATTGTGCAAATATCTGTCGAAGCGAAGTCGATCCCGTTACTGTCATGGTTGGGCGCACAAACCCAATATCCACGTATTTATTGGCACGGGCGAGAAAAGCAGGAAGAAATTGCCGCTATTGGTGCCTGCAAAGATTTCAAACAAGAGCAAGAGATTGATGATGAGTTACTCTCAAGCTTATACCAATCTCAACGAGGTAAAAGCAGCAACCAAGATATCCGCTATTATGGTGGCGTTGCATTTGATCGTACCGTAGAGTGCTGGCCAGACTTTGGCAGAACACGTTTTGTCTTACCGCGTATTGAGTTACGTCGTCACGGTACAATTGTAAAATTACTCATTAACTTAGATTTTGAAAACAACTCGCAAGTTGATGAGTGCGATGCCGCGATTGATGCGATTAAACAACTTCAACCAGCAAAGCCATTATCGCCACCCAATAAACTGCCCCTAATGGGCCGCAGTGATTTGCCAAACTACCAACGCTGGAAAGAACTTGTAGAGCAAGTCACTCATCCCAAGTTTAATCAAACGACACCCAAAGTCGTGTTATCTCGACAAACTCAGCTTGAGATTAACGATGCGGTCGATCCTTGGATGGTGTTGGCCTGTTGGCAAGGACGTAACCCGAATAGTTTTCAGTTTGGGTTTCAGTTTAGCCCAGATAGAACGTTTATCTCTTGTTCTCCTGAACGCTTGTACTTACGCAGGCAAAAAGAATTATTTACTGAAGCACTAGCTGGCACAACTGTGCGTGGGCTCAATCAGGAAGAAGATGATTTTCTGGCTAAGCAATTACTCGAAGACACCAAAAACAGTTATGAGAACCAATTAGTCAGGCAGCAAATTGTTGATGTTCTTACGCCACTCAGTAACTACATTGGCGCAGACGAATCAGCTAAAATTTTTAAACTGACTCATATTCAGCATTTACACCGCTCTATTCGTGCTGAATTAAAAGCGGGCGTCAATGATTTTCAGCTGCTGCAAGGCTTACACCCAACACCAGCTGTCGGCGGACTGCCAAAACAGTCAGCACTAAGCTTTATTCGTCAACGTGAAGGGTATAACCGTGGATGGTACGCTGGTGCTTGCGGTTATCTCAACAAATACGAAAGTGAATTTTCCGTGGCGATACGCAGTGCATTAATTGAACCTGGGCGCATTAATTTGTTTGCAGGAGCAGGCATTGTTGCTGGCTCAGATCCCTTAGCTGAGTGGCAAGAACTAGAAAATAAACTCGCGACTATTTTATCCATATTAGTGGAGCTCTAACCTCCCATATCATCGCTGACACTTACTTTTGTTGTTGCCAATTCATTTAGGCTAACTCCATTTTATGAACTTGAGAGTTGCATCTTATTTTTCGATCACTATAATGCGTCCTCCTTGGCAACAGCCGATAGGCTATGATTAAGCCAGTTTATGGCATATCACTAATCAGCTTTCTAACAATAATACTGCCATCCTTAATTCAATACGGGTTCCCTCACCCCGTCTAACCCAATAAAAAGGCTACAAGATGTTAAAACTATCTCAGGCGCAATGTCGCCGTGCACTGATGTTTCTAGTCAGTTTTCATATCATCATTATTTGCGCAAGCAACTACTTGGTGCAGCTTCCGTTTCAAATATTTGGTTACCATACAACTTGGGGCGCATTTAGCTTTCCTTTTGTATACCTAGCAACCGACCTAACGGTACGTATATTTGGCCAGAAAGCCGCGCGGAGTATTATTTTTAAAGCGATGCTACCTGCGTTGCTGATTTCCTATGTGATGGGAGTTATCTTTCATCAAGGCGCATTTCAGGGCGCTGCATCATTAGTTGAGTGGAATCAATTTGTGTTCCGAATTGCTTTTGCAAGCTTTGTGGCCTATCTCGTAGGACAACTCATGGACATCACAGTATTTGCTCAATTACGTAAAGCAAAAGCGTGGTGGATAGCACCAGCATCCTCGACCCTTTTTGGTAACCTCGTTGATACTATCGTCTTTTTCAGCGTCGCCTTTTACGCTTCAACCGACGCATTTATGGCTCAACATTGGCCTGAAATTGCTATGGTCGATTATGGCTTCAAGTTAATCGTTAGCTTAGGGCTATTTTTGCCTGCTTATGGTGTTTTGTTAAAAGTGCTGAGTGATAAACTTATCGAGACACCGGCAGAAAATTTGATTTTGACTAACGAAACTAAGTCGTAAACATCACTTAGCTGTCGATTAATTGATCAATGCGGCATTTTTCAATCAATCCTGCACGCCAACTGGTACGATGAGATATAATAATCCAGTGTTTATTCGCTGCTAACCAAGATTCAAAAAGACTTTCACAGTTTTCAATCATTTGCTAATACATCGCAAAAGATAAATTGAAAGCACGTGAAGGTCTCTTTAATAACAAGTCTACTCACCTTGAAGTAACTTGCTGTATTAAGGTTCTCAGCCCTGCGGAAGATAAAATGTTAAATATCCAAATCGAAGCTTATACAGAGCTTTCAGCTGAAGTGTCAGAAAAACTGGCTTTATTAACGTCTCGTATTAGTGAGCTCGATCGCACTCAAAGTGCCGAGTCGCTTGTTGAACGCATAGGTGATAAGCCTAGTTTAATTCTATTTGCTTATGTTGAAGGCGAATTAGCGGGCTTTAAATTAGGTTATCAGTCTGAAGAAGATTGCTTTTATAGCTGGCTAGGTGGTGTTGATGCAGATTTTCGTCAACTTGGTTTAGCAAAGTCTATGCTTGAATATCAAGAAAAATGGGCAAAAGCACAAGGCTATACTCGCCTAGAAGTGAAAACCCGTAATCAGTTTCAAGCCATGCTAAATATGTTGGTAGCTAATCAGTACCAAATTACGCAAGTTGAAAGCCACCCTAGCATCGACAAAAACAAACTTCACCTTCAAAAAGTTCTATAAAACAAACATTTGAACAAAGAGTTATGTTCCCTATTGTTAGTGCTAACCGGTTAACGATTATGGTTAGCGCCTAATGTAGACATATATTTGGAAAAAAATTGAGCAATTACCTTGCAAACGCAAATGATAATGATTATTATTAACTTACGTTCCAAAACTCAGTTATCAACATTAATAGCTTCATCTCCTATTAACCTAACTGAGTCTGCAAGCACAACATTGCTCCAACACTCTTTTAGCCAGGCTCATCACCTGGCTTTTTCTTGCCTGCAATTCACACAATGATTAACCCCCAATGTAAACACTATGTAAAGCCGATAACAAAATGTAATAAAAACTTGCTAACGATAATGAGAATGATTATTATTTATTTGCGTTCCAAAACTCAGTTATCAAATTAATAGCTTCATCTCCTATTAACTTTTCTGAGTATGCAAGCACGACATTGCTCCAACACTCTTTATAGCCAGGCTCATCACCTGGCTTTTCTTTGCCTGTTTTTCAGATACTGACAACTCTAAAGCTTAAAATCACTCATTGTCCCCACACAAATACCTTTCAGTATTTTAGGCGCGAACTTCTTATGCTTATGTGTAAATCAAGGAAGTGAATGCCACTGTAACGGGCTGAATTTGCCATTGTAAAAAAACTGGATGTAAAGGGAATGTAAAGTAAGTGAAAAAGCCCAATTAATATTTGCAAACGATAATGAGAATGATTATTATTTATGTGCGTTCCAAAACTCAGTAATCAAATTAATAGCTTCATCTCCTATTAATCCCCTCTGAGTATGCAAGCACGACATTGCTCACACACTCTTTGTGGCCGGACTCATCATCCGGCTTTTTTTTGTCTATTTTTTATCGTCTAAGTTAACGCTCAACTTTATCTATTATTGACGATAAATTCAGTCGACGTTATTTAGCCTTAATTAGTCATCTAGTCGCTTAGTATCTCCAAAATGTAGCCCTTCATAAGGGTTATCACCTTGTTCTTCTTTAGCTTTGTGATACATACCAATGGTAAATACGGTTCCTTTACCTAAGGTTGACTTCACTTCAATTGTGCCGCCTATGCGCTTAATAATGCCGTAGCTCAGTGACAAACCTAAACCAGTACCATCTTTGCGTGTGGTATAAAACGGATCAAAAATACGACTTAATCTTTCTGGCGCAATCCCGACACCTTCATCTTCCACTTCAACTTTTACACCCACGACTTGTCCTTGCTCAACCCAATCATTGGCTCTAATCCAAATGCGGCCTTTACTTTCAATTGCATGGGCTGCGTTGACCACTAGATTAATCAAGACTTGAATAACTTGAGGGCGATTGACTTGAACATCTGCAGTGGTATTAATCTCTTGAATCAACTCAACTTCTTGTTTTTCAATCGAGTGGCGAACCAATACCAATACTTCTTCAATCATGGATTGAACTTGATGCATTTCAAGCGGAGCATTAAATTCACCTGGACGACTGTATTGCAACAAGCTTCGAATAATAGTGCTGATCCGTCCGACTTGCTGAATGACTAGCTCTATCTCTTCTTCAACTACATTCGCATTGGAGCCAAGTTCATATTTCATTAGCTCCATATTGCCAAGGATCACCGCTGTTGGGTTATTAATCTCATGAGCAATACCAGCGGTTAACTCACCAAGAGCAGTTAATTTCTCATTGGTGACAAGTTGTTGACGAGTCTCATTGAGTAAAGCAACGTTACGTTGTAGCTCTTCTGTCTTGTCTTGTAAGCTGCGAGTACGTTCTTCTACTTTCACTTCTAATTGTTCTGCTGCGGCTTGAATTTGAAGATTACGTCTCTGCAGTAAATCCAGCATATGATCAAACTGCTCTGCCAAATTAGACAGTTCATTATCTCTGTCTAAGCCAAGTTCGCCAATGCGAAGATCTCGACCAGACTGTACTGCTTTTACAACATGATGGATGCGCTCAATAGGCTCTAATAAACTATTAGCACCTCGATATACTAAAAAACCAGAGACTAAAAGCACTAACATTAATATCGTGCCGAGTTCGATAATATTGAGAATATAAGTATGAATAAAAGGAGCTTCAGAGAAGCCTGTGTAAATCATGCCAATTCGATTACCACGTACATCTTCTAACGGCGAATAACCAGAAATAAACCAGTCATTTAGTACAAATGCTCGGTCTACCCACGGCGTGCCTTCAACCAAGACTTTCTGTCGTACTTCATCAGATACCAGTGTCCCTAAAGCACGTGATTGCGCGGCTTGCTTAGTTGAAAACAAATCCATCGGCACATTGGTACTGACACGGGCATTATCTAAGAAAATCGTCACAGTACCAATCGAGCGCTCTGGCAGTGTACCTTGGTCGTACACTAAATCTCGAATATGATCGACAATAGCCGTATCACGGTTAAATAACGTTGCCCCATCAAGGTACCAGCTCACTTGCCCATCTTGATCAACTATCGGTAATAATGTCCGGCTGAGCATGCCACGAGTCTCTTCTGACTTTTGCGGTTCTTGTGCTCGCAAAGTCGCAGACAAGGGTACTCTAGCAAGATCGGCTAAATTGGGGTCAAGCCGATCTAACCTTTTAGCAGATAACACCATTAGCCCAGAATAAGCCTGATTATTACTGATTTTGGGTAATAGCTGCCTCAAGTCCGGATCAGCATTGGCTTCTTCAATTCTAATGAGTCGCAATACATCTAGATCAAGAATCTTTTTTTGTTGTGCTAAATAGCCGTCAATTATCGCTATAGGCTCTTTGTCACCCTGCTGAATTCGTTTAAATGCTTGCTGAAAATCCCAAGATTGACTGACATTGTGCAACTGTATTTCTTGCTGCTTTTGCACTTGTTCTAAGGTGTTTATGGCAACGGTCAAGTCCGCCTTAACCTTCATAAACAACTGCTTACCTGTATAACTAATATTCCAATAAATCGTAATAAACACGAGGCTAATTAACGTCAGCAAAATAGGAAGCAAGGTTAGAATCAAAATACGATAACGCACCTTGGCTTGCATTTGCTGCCAACTAACACCGAAGAACTGACGAAAAACAGACACGATTTAGTCTTCCTTATCCGATTCGATTTCGAACCATTCTTTGTATTTTCGATCTAACGTTTTACGAGAAACCCCAAGATCACGTGCAGCAGCAGATTTATTGCCATTATGGGCATCAACCACACTCATGACATGCTGTTTTTCAACTTCTTTTAATGGCCAGCTTAGTGGATAACCCGCTTGAGTCACTACTTCTGTCTCTTGGGATTTTTTCCAATATTCTGCAGGCGGCTTGCCCAATAAAATGCATCGCTCGATCATATTACGTAATTCTCGAATATTACCTGGCCATTCATGTTGTTGCAGCACTAACAAATCTTCATGGCTCCATACAACTTCTTTTACGCCTAACTCACGTGCAAGTTGCCAAGTAAAATGATGCGTTAATTCAATGACATCTTCAGGGCGAGTGCGCAATGGAGGAATAAGAATATTAAGCACATTAAGGCGGTAATATAAATCGCTACGGAAATTTCCTTCAGCCACTTCTTCGGATAATTTTCGGTTGGTTGCAGCCACAACTCTGACATCAATCGCCACTTCTTTTTCGCTGCCCACAGGGCGAATCGCTTTTTGCTCAAGCACACGTAGTAGTGCGGTTTGCATTTTCATTGGCATTTCACCAATTTCATCTAAGAAAATCGTTCCACCGGTGGCAAAATTAAATAATCCTTCTCGATTACCTTTAGCTCCAGTAAAGGCGCCAGCGGTGTGACCAAACAGCTCACTACCTAACAATTCTGGCGCAATAGCACCACAGTTAACGGGTACAAACGGGCCTGTACGTCCGCTAAGTTGATGTAATTGCCTTGCAACGAGCTCTTTACCTGTACCAGATTCACCTTCAATCAATACCACGGCATTGGTTGGCGCAACACGTTCAATAACTTGTTTCACCTCCATCATGGCGTCGCTATTACCAATCATAGTGGTTGAGTGGCCACTTGATAACTCACGACGTAACATGAAGTTTTCACGCTTTAATAAACGGCGCTCAATACAGCGATCAACTGATGTCATCATTTGTTCTAAGTGAAACGGCTTCATGATGAAGTCGGATGCGCCAGCACGCAGTGCTTTTATCGCTACGTCCATATCAGCATAGCCGGTCATAAAAATAATATCTGAACGGCGCTCTTTTTCATTGAGTGCTTCATGCCACTCAATACCTGAACGAT
Source organism: Shewanella sp. 10N.286.52.A9 (assembly GCF_041468985.1). Lineage (NCBI taxonomy): Bacteria > Pseudomonadati > Pseudomonadota > Gammaproteobacteria > Alteromonadales > Shewanellaceae > Shewanella > Shewanella sp. 10N.286.52.A9. The sequence goes on from NZ_JBFRJQ010000020.1 coordinate 93,168, forward strand.
CTGGTAAGCGAATATCAACAATTAATAAATCAAAATGGCCACGACTACGAAGCTTTTCAGCCTCTGCAATGGTAGAAGCGGTTTCAACTAATGCGAACTTCTTGGAAAGCGCCTTTTTTAAAAAACTGCGCATGCCTGGCTCATCGTCAACAATCAAAACAGATACCGCTGTCGGAAGTGGTTTTGAGTTTGATTCATTATTATTCATATGGCTTCTACTTTGGACATTTTGACTATATTAATCATTATCGTATCACTAAAAACCTATAAATGGGTCAGTTTGCCCTGCAGAATCCTCGTTTTGAGACAATTTGTCTATAAAACCGAAACTTGCGATGTGAGGGTGATCACAGTTTTATTTTAGTCGTGATCCATATTTTTTTTGTTACTTTTGGCATACCTCTTGCTCTGTGAGTTTTGTTACGGGCAACGTTGCCCGAGTTCATTAAAAACCATCAGCAACACAATCACGTTGTATAGCAGGTTACTTTTTTATCAAGGAGATAAAATGTTTAATTTAAAGTCAGGTTTAACTGCTTTTTTAGGTATGGCACTAATCAGTAGTGCAATGGTCAGTGATTCAGTTGAAGCGACAGAAACGATTAAGTTAGCAACCACAACCAGCACAGATAACTCAGGTTTATTACGCGCAATTTTACCGACATTTGAAGCTGAATCTGGTTACAAAGTACAAGTGATTGCGACCGGAACGGGCAAAGCATTAAAGCTTGCACGTCAAGGAGATGTAGACGTAGTCATGACTCACGCTCCAGCTGCGGAAGCAAAATTTATCAATGAAGGTTATGGCACAACCCCTCGTGGCATTATGGAAAATGACTTCGTAGTGCTTGGACCTAAAAATGATCCAGCCAAAATGAACGGCAGCAAAGATGTTGTTGAAGCGTTCAAAAAAGTAGCAGAAAGCAAGAGCACCTTTATCTCTCGTGGTGACAATTCAGGCACCAATATGAAAGAGCTCGCAATTTGGAAAGAAGCTGCTGTTACCCCAGATTTTTCAGGCTATACTTCAATTGGCCAAGGCATGGGCAAGACATTATTAATGGCTGATGAGAAACAAGCTTACACATTAACTGATCGTGGTACGTTTGTTGCTTATAAATCTAAATTAGATTTAGCAATCACTTTTGAAGGTGGCGCTGCATTAGCCAACCCTTATCAAATCATGCTAATTAGTGCAGAAAAATATCCTGATTTAAATCATCAAGGAGCAAAAGCTTTGAGCGACTGGTTTATTAGCCCTCAAGCACAACAGATGATTAATGATTTCAAAGTTCAGGGAGAACAATTGTTTAAGGCAACATATAAGTAATGAATGATGGCTGGTTAGCCCTAACGCAGCAAGCTTTTAGCTTGCTGCTTTCTTTAGACCCAGACGTATGGTCTATCATAAGTGTATCTTTTTCGGTTTCTTTTGCGGCATTAATCATCACATTAATCCCGTCAATCATGCTTGGCTTTCTGCTTGCATCATACCAATTTCCTGGTCGCTGGTTTGTCACTAACATAGTTCAAACTTTGCAATCAATTCCTACTGTTGTCATAGGCTTACTTGCTTACTTACTGCTAACTCGAAACGGTCCTTTGGGCGATTTACGCTGGTTGTTTACTCAACAAGGTATGATCCTCGGTCAGATGATGATTTGTGCGCCAGTACTGATTGCATTATCTCAAGCAGCCTTTAGCAGTATTGATAAACGTGCTTACGAAACCTCACGCACCTTAGGTGCATCTTGGTCTAGAGCTATTTGGACGGTTTGCCGCGAACTCCGCGTGCCATTATTATTGGCTGTGATTGCCGCATTTAGCCGTATTTTAACTGAGGTTGGTTGTTCGATGATGGTAGGTGGCAATATTCTGCATCATACTCGAAATATTCCCACTGCCATTGCGCTTGAAACCAGTAAGGGTGATTTTGCCCAAGCTATTGCACTAGGACTGGTTTTATTAATCTTGGCGATTGTGATTAATTTCGCTATCGGTTCATTGCGTGGTAAAGCCATGCCTAGGAGCCAATAATGACAGTCAAATTAGTTGCAAAAAATATACGTAAAAACTTTAAAGACAGACTGTTATTTGAATTTGAGCAACTCACATTTTGCCAAGGGGATGTTATTTACCTTCAAGGCGACAATGGCTCAGGCAAATCAACATTGATGAAATTGATTGCTGGCATTATTAAACCTAGCGCTGGCACTGTTACAGCTGAAGGTTTTGAGCCAACAAAATGGTGGCGCAAAAATTCATTGCTTGGCAAAGCGGTATACTTGCATCAGCATGCTTATTTATTTGATGGTTCTGTAGAGTATAATATTCGTTATGCTTTACCAAAAAGTCAGTTATCACCTCAGCAACAACAAGAGCGAGTTGAGCAAGCAATTAACATGGCACAACTGGGCGCATTATTAAAAAGCGATGCAACAGATTTATCTGGCGGTGAGCGGCAACGTTTGGCAGTTGCTAGAGCCTGGATCACTCAGCCCAAATTGCTCATGCTCGACGAACCAATTTCCAATATGGATAAGCAATCGCAAAAATTAGTACTTGCGATGATAAATCAGCTCAAACAAGATGGTACAGGATTGCTAATTAGTAGCCATCAAACTTGCGGTTTAACAGCTTTATGCCAAAAACACTGGCATATATCAGAGCACAAAGTTGTTGAAAGTAACCATATACCTCGCTTTGAACAATCTCAGGAGTTTCACTATGTCAGTGCAAATTGATGCGGTGATTTTAGCTGGCGGTATGGCCAGAAGAATGGGCGGTATTGATAAAGGCTTAGTTGAACTTAGCGGTAAGCCAATGATTGCTCATACTATCGCTCGGGTTCAGCCACAAGTTGATCGTATAATGATTAATGCTAATCGCAGCCAAGCGCAATATGCTGAGTTAGGCTTTGATGTATTAAGCGATCAAGAAAGCGGTTATTTAGGCCCATTAGCCGGAATGGTCACAGCCATGAACAATACCGATGCTGACTTATTGCTAGTGGTGCCTTGTGATAGTCCGATGCTCCCGACTGATTTGTGTGAACGTATGTATGCATCGCTTAAAGAAGCCGATGCCGATATTGTGGTCGCCAGTGACGGTGAACATCATCAGCCAGTGGTTTTACTGCTCAAACCACACTTAAAAGATTCTATGCAGGCATTTTTAGATGCAGGCGATCGTAAAATTTTCCTTTGGTATGAACAACACAAGTATGTGGTCACCAGTTTCGCTGACCAACCAAATGCATTTGTGAATGTGAATACACTTGAACAAAAACTTGTCATCGAGAATGCCAAATAACCTGTGGCAACACAGCGAAAAGTCAACAATGAGGTCTTTATGAGTATACCGTTTTCCAATCCGCTTAATATTCCCGTTCTCGGATTCTGTGCCTATAGCGGCACCGGTAAAACCACCTTATTAAAACAACTTATTCCTGAGCTTAACCGCCGCGGGGTGCGTCTAGCGGTAATAAAACACGCCCACCATAATTTTGATGTCGATATTCCAGGTAAAGACAGCTACGAAATGCGCAAAGCAGGCGCTAAACAAATGTTGGTCGCTTCACATGTTCGTTGGGCGTTAATGACTGAAGATGCTGTTGAGGGCGATCCAAAACTACCGCATTTATTAGCGCAAATTGAAGCAGATAAAGTCGATATCGTTTTAGTTGAAGGCTTTAAAAAGCTCGAGCTACCAAAAATTGAATTACACCGCGCAGCGCACGGCAAGCCCCTTATTCATACTCATGATGACAACATTGTGGCTATTGCCTGTTGTGACGAAACTGAAACGCCAGCAGAGTTAACTCGTTTAGATTTAAATAATGTCGGCCAAATTGCTGACTTTGTAATTGAATACCAAACAAACTGGCAAGCACCAGACATCGAACTGCCGATTCCAGCTGAAGCAACACCAGTATCAGACGAGCAAAAGTTCTTATCTGTTGCTCAAGGCTTAAAGCAATTAATGGCGATGGTGAAGCCACTCACTGTCAGTGAGCAAGTTGAGATTGATGATGCCGCTAACCGTGTACTGGCAAGCGATGCGATTTCTCCCGTAAACGTACCGCAACAAACAAACTCAGCAATGGACGGTTATGCCTTTGCTTATAGCCAAGATAACAGCCCTGAACACCCAGTTGCACCACTTACATTAATGGGTGAAGTGCTGGCAGGCCACGAGTACCCAGGCACCTTAGCAGCAGGTGAAGCTGTACGCATTATGACGGGGGCAACCGTACCCCAAGGCGCTGATACCGTTGAAGCTCGAGAATTAGTCGTCGAGCAAGATGGACAAGTACAGCTACAAGGGCCAGTTATTGCGGGGCAACATGTACGCTTAGCAGGTGAAGATATTGCTAAAGATGCCTTAGCATTAGCAAAAGGTCACCGCATACATGCCGCTGAACAGGGATTATTAGCCTCATTGGGTTTAGCCACTGCCGATGTGGTCAAACAGCCTACTATTGCCGTATTTTCTACAGGCGATGAAGTCAGCCAACCAGGTGAGCCACTAAAAGCCAACTGCATTTATGATTCAAACCGCTACACCATCAAATCAATGGCGCAAAAGTTAGGTTGCCATGTCATTGATTTAGGCATTATCGAAGATAGCGAAGAAGTATTAACAACCGCATTGTCAAAGGCTTCAGTTGATGCGGATATTGTTATCAGTTCAGGCGGCGTATCTGTAGGAAATGCAGATTATATTAAGACTGTCCTCGCGAAGATTGGCGAAATTAACTTCTGGCGTATTAACATGCGTCCAGGTCGCCCTCTCGCATTCGGAAAAGTGAATGAGAGTTTGTTCTTTGGTTTACCAGGTAACCCTGTGGCTGTAATGGTGTCGTTTTTACAGTTTGTTCAACCTGCTATTCGAAAACTCGCTGGCGAAATCAATTATACACCACAGTATTTACCAGCTATTACCGATACTATGTTGCGCAGTAGAACAGGACGAACTGAATTTGTTCGTGGTCAGTATCATTTAAGCAATGATGGACGTTTACATGTTGCCTCTACTGGGGCGCAAGGTTCAGGGATGTTGAACTCAATGGTCAAAGCAAACTGTCTGATTGTTATCGGCGAAGCCGAAGATTCAGTTATGCCAGGCCAACAAGTCTACATTCAGCCTTTTGCTGAACTGTTATAACTAACCAAAAGATGTGCTAATTCATGAGTTTAATAGTCGACAAGTTTAACCGAAAAGTAGAATACTTACGTTTATCGGTCACTGACCGTTGTGATTTTCGCTGTGTATATTGCATGAGTGAAGATCCCAGCTTTTTACCAAGAGAACAGGTATTAAGCCTTGAAGAACTGGCATGGATTGCACAAGCTTTTACCGAATTAGGTGTAAAGAAAATTCGCTTAACTGGCGGTGAGCCTTTAGTTAGAACCGACTGTGACAAATTAATTGAGTTACTCGGTCAACTACCGGGCTTAGATGACTTGTCGATGACCACTAATGGTTCGCGCTTAAGTAAGCTTGCTCAGCCAATGCATGATGCAGGCCTTAAGCGTTTAAACATCAGTTTAGATACCTTAAACCCTGATCTCTTTACCGAAATGACTCGCAATGGCAAAGTCGAACGAGTGATTGCGGGAATTGATGCAGCAAAAGCCGCAGGCTTTAAACACATCAAAATCAATGCGGTGATTTTGCGTGGCAAAAACGATCACGAGGTGATTGATTTAATCAATTTTTGCCGTGACCGTGAGTTAGATATTGCTTTCATTGAAGAAATGCCATTAGGTGTAATGGATGAGCGTAAACGTAGTCGTCACTGCTCAAGTGAAGAAGTGAGAGGACTAATTGAAGAAGCTTATCCATTAATTCCATCAAGTAAACGTACTGGCGGGCCTGCTCGCTATTACAAAATGGCCGACAGCAATATTCATATCGGTTTCATTTCACCTCACAGTAATAATTTCTGCCACGAATGTAATCGTGTTCGCGTGACGGTAGAAGGTCGTTTATTGTTGTGCTTAGGCAATGAGAACTCGGTGGATTTGAAATCAATCGTTCGTGAATTCCCTGGGGATATCGGCAAACTCAAAGAGGCCATATTAGAAGGAATTCAACACAAGCCAAAAGAACATTACTTTGGCACCGATGATGACGTGCAAATCTTACGTTTTATGAATTCAACAGGCGGCTAGTGAACATCAACTTCAGTTAACGAAAGGTGATGCTAAATAATGCATCACCTTTTTTGGATGACTCAGTCAACGCCATTTTCAACTAACGATAACTATTCACTTTTTGCTCACCAGTATTTTGCTATACACTTAGGGACACTATCGGACTCACAAGCAGTAATGCATTAGTTTATGGCTTTATCTCGAAAAAAATGGAACAACATTCTCATCATTGCCTGTGTCTTTATGGTTGCAGTGTTAACCTTTATCGACTCCAAAACCAATAAAATGCCAGATGATGCTCATGCATTATTTGATGAAAGCAACCAGTTAACCCAATTGCAATTTAATGGTATTTGGCTTAATAAGTCAGCCTCTCAATGGCGTTGTGACGATAGCGTGCTCAATTGCCAACCCCTTGCTACTGCTTGGTCAAAACTAATGGTTTCAGCGGTTCAAATGCCTGCAAATGAGATCCAATTGCTTACCCCCCCCGTAACATTGACCATTGCCATTAATCATCAACAACAAGCGCAACATTGGCAGTACTATCCTGCTGAAGGGCTTTTACAATCGACATCAAGCAATTGGTATCAAATACCACCAAGCTTACGCAGTGAGTTAGCACCGATTATCTCAACCCAATAATTATCATCATCTAGTGAGTAACGATAAAGACCAAGTAAACGCCACCAGCGTCAAACTTAGCTAATAGACAATAAATGGATTCATATGCCTGAATTACCAGAAGTAGAAGTCACTAAGCAAGGTGTATCACCGCATCTTGTTGATCAAACCGTACGCGATTTAGTCATTAGAAACGCCTCTTTGCGTTGGCCTGTACCTGATATTTGTAAAAACATCATAGGGCAAACCATTAAGCAGGTTCGCCGCCGAGCCAAATACTTATTAATCGACACCGATGCGGGGATTACCATTGTCCATCTTGGTATGTCTGGCAGCTTACGCATCCTGCCAGCGAATACTCCCGTCGAGAAACATGATCATATCGACCTCGTATTAGAAAATGGCCGAGTACTGAGATACAACGACCCTCGACGATTTGGGGCTTGGCTTTGGTATGAACTGCCAGAAGATGGACACCCGCTACTGTCAAAGTTGGGGCCTGAGCCTCTTAGTGACGGCTTTAATCCACAACAGTTACAACAGGCATTAACCAATAAAAAGAAAGCCATCAAACTGTGTTTAATGGACAACCACATCGTGGTGGGTGTAGGAAACATTTATGCTAACGAAGCACTTTTTGCCGCCGGAATTCACCCGCAAGCAGCGGCTGGCAACATTGATATAGACAGGCTGACAATATTGGTCGCTGAAGTAAAACAAATCCTTGCCCAAGCAATCAAACAAGGCGGCACAACACTTAAAGACTTCACCAACGCAGACGGTAAACCTGGCTATTTTGCGCAAAAGCTCCATGTTTATGGCCGCGGCGGTGAAACTTGCACCGCATGTGGTAACTTACTCAGTGAAATAAAGCTGGGGCAGCGGACTACGGTTTTTTGTGGTGTGTGCCAAAGCCATTAAGCTCACTAGACTTTAGCCTGTGGAGTTTTTTCAGAAAGTAATTTAATGGAATTTCGCTAATAAAAAGCCTCAATCAATGTTGAGGCTTTTTTAGCAAATCATCTTAGAACTTGTACTCGTAGCGCGTAAATAAAGTACCGTCGGTTTCAGAGTCTTCCTCTTCAAATTCAGATTGTGACACGGTTCCGCCAAAGGTCATCATACCGCTCATCAGTGGCATTCTGTAAGACAGCTCTAACATCAACAAATCTTCTTTTGGCGGCTGTGGCGCCCAGCCATGGCTTGGACTTTCTCCATCTTTATTTAACTGTGCATACCTAAATATTGAGGTAAATGCATGGCTGTTTTTAAATTGCCCTACTAACCCTAAAGCATATACCTGCGCATCGCTGTCGTAAGTGCTGCCAAAGGCTCGGCCATGATAACGTGAGCCACTTTTATAGGTTCCATGTTCATAAAAACAATTAAACTTGGTCGAGTCTTCACCACAATAAACCATGGTGTCTGTGTACTCAAAAAACAATTTGTACTGTTGAGAGTCGAAACTAAAGCGGGTATCTACGCCGTACATTTTTCCACAATCGACAATTTCCCAAGGGTCGCCTTTAGAGTCTTCACAGGTACGCTCTAAAAAGATCCCCACAGGGACATCCCAGAAGGTTTCTGAATAGCGTACATCGAAGCCTGCCATTTGGTTGCCATAGTTGGAACAGTCACCATCTTCAAAGCCGCGACAATCACGCTGCCCTGTAATGGACTTCCATGCACTATCTAAATCACACTCCTGACCTTCACCGCAAAATTGTGTGGTCCAAGATAGGCCAATTTCAAGCTGTCTTAACGGTTTAATAGAAGCTCGTAAGTTCCATAACAAAGCATGGGGAGCATACCTTTCTTCTTCCATCATGCTGATGCCACCAGTTAGTGTCCAAGTGCCTAACCATGATAACCAAGGTGTCTCAAAAGCTTCTGCATTGTTACGAGAGACCATTAACGAAGGCATTGGACGAGCATTATTTGATTTATGTAAACCAGAATCAAATCCCGGCCCCCACCATTGCTCTATGGTGCCTGCCGTAACAATCCAGTTGCCTAACACCACGGCCATATATGAATCATCTAATCGAAATGTCTTATCATCTTGTGGGTCGTAATTTGCTGACGCTGTAACCTTATAAGCGAATCGCTCGCCAAGATATTCATGGGAAGCGGTGAGTTCACCTTTTTCACGATAATCTGAGCCAAAATGCTGAAAGCGAGCTTCATCAGTCGCTGCCGTTGCGGCAATTGTCGTATTACCTCTATTTTCAATTGCATTTTGGTAGTAAAAGTTAACCCTCGCAAAAGCATCAACTAGCGCCGGAGACATAATTGATGGCTCAGCTTTTCTCAAATCATTACCGATACCTGACCACATGAGCGGAAAAGTATTAATGGGTACGGTAATCACTCCTGCATCGGCAAGCGCTTGAATGTCGGCACGAAGATAAATATCAGAAGTATCGACCCATGGGGCTGCCACAACAGAAGAACTTAAACAACACCCTGCCAGGCTCAGTGTGGTAAGATGTTTTCTAATAAATCGTTTTGATAACGTACACTTTTGAGATAACGACTGAGATAGTTTCATGCTGTGCTTAATAGGTAATTAAAAAGATTAACGTATTTGAAAAGTCCATTTCACGTTACGTTGCTAAGACTTGGTCGAGGCAATTTTATCCAACAAGGAAATCGCCACATCTTGGTGCACAAATTGACTTACATCGCCGCCGTGTAAAGCAACCTCTTTAACTAAAGTTGAAGAGATAAAAGAGTTTTCTTCGGCAGGTGTTAAAAACACGCTTTCTAAATCAGGGCTTAATCGACGATTCATGTTGGCCAATTGAAATTCATATTCAAAGTCCGACACTGCTCTTAAACCACGCACAAGTACACTGGCCTGTTGTTCTTTAGCAAAATCAACCAACAATCCAGTAAAGCCGACAACTTCTACGTTGTCTAAATGTGCCGTCACAAGGTTCACTTGCTCCACTCTTTCTTCAAGCGTGAACATAGGCTTTTTGGACGGATTTGAGGCAATACCAATGATAACGTGACGGAAAAGTCTCGCAGCACGTTCTATCAGATCAGCATGGCCATTGGTAACAGGATCAAACGTTCCTGGATATATTGCACGTCTATGCATGTAAGTATTCGCTATATCAGTGAATTCAGTCCGTTGAAGAGTATATCATTCAGAACTAAACAAGGTTCATTATCGGTCAACTAAGCCGCCAAATAATACTACAAGGCCGACAATGACAGCAAAATTAATATCGATAAAATGGCTCGATAACGTAAATCAAATACTTTCAGTGCATGGTTATCATAAAAAATAACAGGTAAAATCAGCATTAATCCAATTTCGACCTGTATAGCTATTCAATTGAACTTACTCCCCTTTAAAGTTTTACTGGTTTTCGGCACCCGCCCAGAAGCAATTAAAATGAGCCCACTGGCAAAACTACTTGCTCAGCACCCTAGTTTCGAGGTGCGAGTTTGCGTTACAGGTCAACACCGAGAAATGCTAGACCAAGTATTAGGCTTATTTAATATTACCCCTGATTACGACCTGAACTTGATGAAGTCGCAACAATCTCTTGAATGGTTAACTTCCGCCATTATTGAGGGAACAAGCCATGTTATTAACGACTTTCAACCTCAACTGGTGTTAGTTCATGGAGATACGACTACTTCATTTGCGGCTGCACTTGCCGCCTTCTATAAAAAAGTCGATGTAGGTCATGTTGAAGCAGGCCTCAGAACCGGCGATTTACAATCACCTTGGCCAGAAGAGGCCAATCGAAAACTGACAGCCACACTCGCTAAACACCATTTCGCGCCCACTCAAACGGCTGCAAATAACTTACTAGCGGAGGGGCATCAACCTGATAATGTCCATATCACAGGCAATACCGTGATTGATGCGTTACTGCAAACAGTTGCTTCAAATCATGAAAATGGATTTCAGCCAACGGCATTAACTGAACTACTTAACAGCGTAAGCTATCAAAAAGTGATACTGGTTACAGGCCACAGACGGGAAAATTTTGGCACAGGTTTTGAGAACATTTGTTTGGCATTAAAAAAGATAGCCACTACATATCCTAATGTCGCTATCATCTATCCAGTACATTTAAATCCACAGGTGCAAGCCCCTGTGAATCAATACCTTGGTAATATTGATAACGTTCATCTCATTGCGCCACAAGATTACCCTTCTTTTGTTTATCTCATGGATCGTGCAGATATTATTTTAACCGACTCTGGAGGCGTCCAAGAGGAAGCACCAGCACTTCACAAACCCGTATTAGTGCTTAGAGATAAAACCGAACGTATTGAGGCGCTTGAAGCCGGAACCGTCAACCTTGTAGGAACCGATACTGATCGTATCGTTAACGCTGTCACGACCTTACTTGAGCAACAAGAACAGAATACAAAACCTAGTAACCCTTATGGCGACGGACAAGCCTGTCAACGAATTCAAACGCAAATATTGCGCCATTACCAACTCATTTAATGCAGGCTAGTCCATGAAAAATATTTTTATCATCTATCGCTCAATGTTTACCCCACAAGGTGAGGTACACACCATTGGCGGAATTGAAAACTATATTATGAGCCTCATTGAGACATTTAAGACTCAGCAATGGCGAACTCAAATTGTTCAACCAGCTAAAACATCTTTTTGTCTTGAAAGAGAAGACGTGATTATCAATGGAGTCACAACAGGCATATATCGGGGAAATAGTAAAAAGTTTGCGTTAGCACAATGGGTTAAACAACATGCCAAAGAAGGCGATGTGGTTATCTTCGCCACTGATTCTTATGCAGTCAAAATACCTGGACTCGCCACAGTCGGTATTCAACATGGAGTGTCATGGGACAAGCCCCAAACTAACTCGTCATTTTTAGGGCAGTTTGTGTCTTCGCTGTTGAATCATTATAAGTATCTAAAATTTGCTAGAAAAAGTGATACACTCATTTGCGTCGATCATAACTTTGTAAACTGGTATCGCACTTGGTGCAGCCCCCAAGCCCAACAAATCAAAGTCATCTATAATTTTTATCAACAACGATTATCCACAGACCAGTTGCTACAGAAATGGGCTCAATCGCCGCAACCTCTCAAACTCATCATCGCAAGACGGTTCGTTGACTACCGAGGTATTGCGATAATTGCGCCAGTAATTGAAAAACTGTTAAATCAATTTGAACACCTCGAGGTCACATTCGCTGGAGAGGGGCCACTTCAGCCTTTACTCGAAAAAGCCTTTGCAAAACATCCTCGAGTTACAATCACTCAGTATCAAGCCCAAGAAAGCTTTCACATCCACCAGCAACATCATATAGCGGTTATTCCAACCTTAGGTTCAGAAGGCACATCATTGTCCATGATTGAAGCTATGGCAGCGGGCTGTTTGGTAATAAGCAGCAATGTAGGAGGCCTTTCAAACTTAATTATCGACGGCTATAACGGCCATTTGGTTATGCCTAATGCTAATGAGTTTGAACGGGTTATTTACCGAGCAATTAATGATATAAACCAAACTCAACAGCTGGCAATCAATGGATATGAGTCAATTAAACACGTCTGCTCGCAAGCGCAATGGTCTCGGGCTTGGGTTGATGTCATAAAAAGCTTACCTTCTAAAGCTTGTCATTAAATCTTGTTTATCGACTAAAAATCACAGCCACAAGAATCAAAAAAAGCGACAATATTGCTATTGTCGCTTTTAAAGTAAAAACATTAATATTTAACGCTTTAACTGATTAATATCAGGTAACTTATTTCTATTTATCCGCACGTTTGCTTCAAAACACACCTTTTGCCAAATACGTCTCACTGGATGTTTTTTAGCATTATTTCTATTTTCTAAAGTGCAGATTTCACTTTCAAAATCAGCCTCTAATACCGGAAAGGGTTTAACGACATAGCAAGCTAATGATTTTTCATACCAATACTGTATATCGATATCAATTGGCCTCGTAATCGGAGTGGCGCTAGCTAATAACTTTTGGGCCCCTGATATCGATACAAATTGCCCGCGAGTGGAAGACGGTAACTTTAAACAAGTCGACAATGAAAATAGCTCTGTTAACTCAATACTATCAATGACTTTTTTCTGCTTTCGTCCATGACATAACTTAATGTAATCCCATGAAGAAGGTAATTGGCTAATGCTCTGTATCAGTGAGAGTAACTCAGGGTTAAGCACTGAGTCATCCTCTAGAATAAGCGCAAAATCTAACCCTTGCGAAACCATCATGTTCCAGCAGTTTATATGGCTCAGATAACAGCCAATTTCACCCACATTAAGCACTTTATCGTACTTTGCAAGATTCGCTTTTTCATTGAAGACAGCGTGGATTTCAGCATCATCTAGGTCTTTGCCATATACAGCCGGTACTCTTTCATAGTCTATATTGAGTAGTTCTAGCTGTTGACGCATAAAAGCCATTCTTTCGGTGCTTTTATCAAGATTTATTACAAACACTTTAAACTGCATAATGTCTCTTCTACCATCCTTGGGCTTATCTATATAATATTCTACACAGTCAAAAAGCGACTCATTGATGGTTCTTCATTTTGTCTGTAATACTCTACTTTGGCGTGATATTTAATTTTTGCTTTAACACGGTTGAACTAACATTGGGCGTGTAATCAAAATAAACCATTTCACACGTAACTGGTGGATATTTTCCTTTCCAATCTGAACCAACTGATATTGCATCGATATTATATTGATCAACTACTGCCTGCTTATTCTTATCAACCTGAGGGATCACTTCATCAACGTAGCGGTTGGCTTCCAGAATCGAAATCCGTTCTTCAAATGGAATAATCGGAGGACGACCTTTGGAATTAATTATCACCTCATCGGTAGACACTCCCACGATAAGATAATCGCACAGCTCTTTGGTTTTCTTTAGAATATTCAAATGACCTTGATGAAAAATATCGAAACACCCAGATGTATACATTCGTCGATATTTCTTCGTTGTCTCTTTTGACTCAAGAGAAATGAAGTCACTTTTGAGGGTTTTTAATAACTCTTGCTGATAAATATCATCAAGTTGCAATTCATTGGCAAGACTCGGCTGGTTCGGCCATTGTTTATCAGTAAACACTTTGTCACAGAATTCAACAGGTGACTCATAACGCGGTATCACATGAAAATGTACGTCAGGGTCGACCATCATCAGCATCAAATAGTTAATTTTTGTATAATCAAAACGCTTTTTTAGCACTCTTTCAATATCAGAGATGATTAGTGACTGTTCGTCAGCAGCTTCTTTTGAAATCGAAGAATATTGATGCACACTCTCTTTACATATCAACACCATTGAACCTAATGTTGGTTGTTCAGGTCTGAGTAATAAATCCCAGTGCTGATAAGATTTAATAAGACTTTCAGGGTAGGCAAATTTTTTAAGCGTTACTTGAGGCATGAATTCAGTACACAGTAGAATTGTGGGAAACATTTTAGTTCAATATTGTAAAGCCGTCTACGAGTTAGTCTGTTTGAAAGTACCAATGTAACAAATCGGTAGTTGGAATTTGATTGCTTAAGATTAACTAACATATAATTAAACACTGTAAACATCTTTGAAGCATAATTAATAGGAATATCATGCTAATTTTTTTCGATACTCTCAATGTGTATTATCTTCCCCAGTACGTTCCTATTATTCAAGAATTAAAAAAACAAGGTCATTCTGTTAAACTCGTTTGTTATCATGAGCGCAATGAGAAGGATGTCGTTCAGCAAATTTTTAATCAATTAGATTTAGAGTGCCTTTGGGTTAATGATGATAGTGAAGCTGAAACACTCTACCTCGCTCAAAAACCTGACTGGATTTTCTTCGGTAATAAATGTACTTATCTCGACAGTATCCATCAGTACTCAAAAACGGCTCAACTTGGCCACGGTATAGGACCTAAACCTTCTTATTACCATAAATCTATCACTCCGATGACAGTAAGATTTATTGAAGGGTCGTTGCGGTTAGCCAAAATCAAAGAATTTTACCCTGACGATAACTTTGTTCAGGTCGGATTTTCAAAATTAGACCCAATCATTAATCATCAAGAGCCTGGGTTAGATTTAGACAAAGTAGGTCTAGATAGTAATAAGAAAACGATTCTGTACGCTCCGACATTTAATCCGAGCTCCTTAGAGTGTTTTCCTGATAATTGGCCGAAAGATTTTGCAGATTACAATATTCTAATTAAACCTCATTCGTTAACCCAGATGAGAGATAAATTCAAAAATCAACAGCTAAAATTAAAGAAATGGTCTGCATTTAGTAATGTATATGTTGCTTCTGCTGAAGATATTTCACTGCTCCCTTTTATGCAGAATGCAGATATTTTACTCAGTGAAGCATCCAGTACTTTATTCGAGTTTTCCGCATTGGCAAAACCGGTTATCGTATGCAATTTTTTTAAACTCAAATGGTCATATCGCGGCATTTTTCACTTTCGTTTTGTAAAGCGCTTCGGTAAAGATAATGTGCTTTATAGCGATATAGGGTTACATGTAAACAAATATTCTGAGTTGATATCTGCTGTTCCACAACAATTAGCCCACCCAGAACAGTACGAAGCCAATAGGCAAAAATATACGGATGAACATGTTGGCCCCACAGATGGAAACGCATCAAAGCGGATCGTTGAATACCTTGAGAATTTTCAATCAGCGTAAAGAATTACCACAATTGATAAATTCGTTAACTGGTTTACTTACATAGGAATTATTGAACGGTTGATTCAATAATATATGAATAAAAATATGGCTATTATCTCTGCATCACAATTACAATCTTGTCAGCGAATGTTATTCATGTCGCCGCTAGCATTAGGTGACTTTCTATATCTAAAAACATTTTTAATTGCTCTTAAAGCTCAAAATCCGCATATCACATTGGATATTTGGCTAGACGATAACCGTTGTACAGACACAAGTTGGCGGTTATCTAGAAGCGCAATTTTGCAACAATGGATAGCTTCAGACTCCTCGTTTAATATCAGCTACGGTTGTACTAAATCGACTTCAGATCATCAAGCACAGATCCAACAAGCTAAAGCTAATGACTACGACATTATTATCTGCCATTCAGCAAGTAAAAGTGCTCGTTATTCACAAATAGCAAGAGAAATAGCGCCAAAAGCATTCATTGTTTCAAGTATCACTAAGCAACCTTACAATGGATTGTTTAATCGCTTGATTTTTAGGCATAGTGATCACGTTATTGCGCTAGATACTAGTGAACTAGATAAAAATCATCATATTACTGATAGGTTTTATGCCGTTTTCAATAAAATATGTAACGTTACACTCGATAAATCACAATTTATGCCAACTCTAGACATACCAAATCAAATGGATAGTGTGAGTAAAAAATGGTTATTAAATAAATTTAATAACCAAGATAGACAAGGAAAGTTATATTTCCTCAATCATTTATCGACAAATACCAAAAAAGATTGGCACTTATCACAACTCTTTGAATTAATAACTTTACTTGCAAAAGTGTCAACTGACGGGCGCTTCATTATTAATGTTACTAAAGAGAATTTTGATGAAACGGTGCAAAAAGTAAATGAATTTACATCCCAGACTTCTTTTCAAGTCGTCGTATTCACAGTAGAAGATCACTTCTTTGAATTACCATCACTGATCTCTCTTTCAGACTTTGTCATCACCGTCGATACAGCTATTTTGCATTTTGCATTTGCAGCTAAACGCCCTTTAATTTCTATGATGAGATCTAAAAAGCCCTATTGGGCTCCGCCAGCAAGTAAACAGTCTCACGTATTATATGCAACTGAAGGTAAGGGCCATGTGTCAGATATCAGTGTTGAAGCCGTTTACCAGCAATATCTAACAATGGTTCACTAAATATTAAGGGTTAAAAACAAATCAAGATGAAAATAGCAATATTTACTCTCGCCATAGGCGATAACCCAATGTATCGCGCCGCCATCGATAGTTTCAGTTCCTACGCTGACAAAGTTGGTGCTGATTTGATTGTTTCAAACGAGCTACATTATCAGCTTAACGTTAAAAATAAATACTACGATGCAAGTCCAGCTTGGTCTGAAAAGTTATATATAGCCGAGTTATTAAAAGAATACGATAGAGTGCTATATATCGACGCCGATATGATTATTACACCTTGGGCGGAAAATATATTTGAACAATACAATTCTTTAGAGACTGTATATATGTTCAATGAAGGGGCTTATAAAGATCGCTCTGAACATGCCAACAAAATCAGTAGTATTTTAGGTGAAGTAGACTGGCCTACTCTTGATAATGCAATGGTGTACTTTAACTCTGGTATGATTTTAGTTTCTAAACAATCAAACTTATTTATCAATGCAAGTGCAGAAGAGATGCAAAAGGTGTGTAACGAGGTAAAATTTTACGACCAAACTTACATAAACTATCTTATTTTTCGAGAGAAAATTAAGTACCACTGTATCGATAAATCATTTAATAGAATGCCTCTACTTGGCTTAGAAGGCTATAAAGAAGCGAGCTTCATTCATTATGCAGGCAGGGGGTATCGCGAAAAAATACCTATGCGTGAACTAAAATATATTATTGATTATTGTGACTTTTTTTCAAACGAATTATCTGAACAAGACAAGCTTGAGTTTAAGCAGCAGTCATGGCACTGGTACATGCTTAAACAACACAGAAAATCTAAACTTCCAATTCCTTTTTTAAGCGCGGTTTTTGGGCTTTTTCACCCTCAACACAAATATTGATGTCCTTGCCTCTGTCACATTAACAACACACAACATTTATTGCTGTGCCGTGTGATAGAGGCTTATAAGTGACATAACTCTTAAACAAAGGTTATCAAAAGCCAGCTTTATTCTTTACTCTGGCAAAGGTATCGTATTAAGTGCCCACGTTGTGAAGTTCGTTATGTGGATAATTACTGCCAATTATATTCAGATAATGTCTCTCCAGAAGAGAAGCGTCAATGAAATTGAATGCATGGAATTTATTTACTAAACTTCTCGCAAAAAAGCGATGCACCTCAAAACATTTTAAACTCAATTGGTAAGCCTACAATTGGTAGAAAGTGGCTATAAATTTAATTTAAAGTAGATACTTAGCAATCATTAGATTGCTAAGTCATACTATCAAACTGCTGAATCACTTTCTCAACGCTTATCAGGCTCATCAAGTCATCCCCTTTAGCCCGTTTCCCCCAAGGAATCGTCATGTTAGGGAATTGCTGACGAATAACCTCATCATACACACTCACCACTTGCATTAAGGACATATATGGCCCAGTTCGCCCAGGGTTAGAGTGTGCGTATAACCCTATCACTGGGGTGCCTTGAGTAACGGCCATATGAGCAGGGCCGGTATCAGGAGCAATCACTATAGAGGCCCTATTTAACACGGCTAATAATTGAGTCAGTGTAGTTTGCCCCACCTTGTTTTCTATCGATTGCGAGGCAAAATGGTTAATTGATGCCGCTAAATCAACTTCGAGCTGACTAGGGCCGCCACACAATATGACCCGATAGCCTTTTGATACGGCATGTTCAGCCACTGCAGCATAACGCTCTGGTAACCAATTACGTTCTGCTTTACTTGCTGCTGGGCAAATAACTAACACTTTTTCAGTTTCAGCAATCAGCTCATTTGCAAACTCGCTATCTGACTCTAATACTGGAATATTCCACTTCGGCGATAAGTCTTTCACACCAATGGTTTTAGCAAACCCCATAAAGCCTTCTAACACATGAGGGGTTGCCAAGGGTTCGACGGCATGATTGGTCACCAACCACTGTCCTTCTTTAGCCCGTGCTTTATCAAAGCCCACTCTCACTTTCGCCGAAATCATCAACGAAGCGATAGTTGCTCTTAGCGCCACCTGCATGTGCAACAAAACATCAAACCTCTGCCCCGCTATGTCTTGACGTAACTTACCGTAACTTCGCCAACCTTGAGATTTATCAAAAATAACAAAGCGGATGCCGGGCAAATGCTTGAGCAACTGATATTCAACCTTGCCTATCACCCAAGTCACGGCTAAATCAGGATACTGACGTTGAATCGCTTGCACCATTGCCACAGCATGACATACATCACCAATAGCGGATAAACGGAGTAAACATAATGATTTCATTGACGAAAAGTCTGCTTTCATGGATTACCACTATCAATGCAAAGGGAATATAAGTACAAGCATTCGATCTTAATGTAGAATATCTTTTTTAGCCACAGACAAATCAACGCATTATTAATTGACCTATGCAAATTGAATCAACAGGTAATGGGGTTATCGCATGGTGCGAACCTCTTGCACAACACCTTACTCCAGCTCAGTTTCAAGCTGATTATTGGCAACAGCGCAATGCTGTCATCGGTCAATCAAAAGGGCGTTATATCACTTGGTTTGTTGAGTACAATCAACAACAATGGGTGCTTCGTCATTATTGGCGAGGTGGGTTAATAGAAAAGCTAAGCCGAGATGCTTACATTTATACGGGCATGCAACGCACTCGAGCTATTGCAGAACTTGCCTTATTAGAAAAGCTCCATGCAGAAGGTTTGCCTGTTCCTCGCCCAATTGCAGCCAATGTTGAACGATTCGGTATTTGGTACCGCGCTGATTTACTTATCGAGCTCATTGATGGAGCCAAAGATTTAGTCGCTTATTTATCCACTCAAACGATGACAAATGAGCAATGGCAACAATTAGGTCAATTAATCGCGACCTTTCATAATCGCGGGGTTTATCACGCCGATCTGAATGCTAAAAATATTCTGTTGGCTAAAGGCAAATTTTACCTCATCGACTTTGATCGGGGTGAAATAAAAACACCCGCAAGTGCATGGCAACAAGCAAACTTAGCGCGTTTATTACGTTCATTTAATAAAGAAAAAACCAAACTCGCTTCGCTTAACTTTTGTTCTGAACATTGGCAAGCATTATTAAAAGGTTATCAGGCTAACATTAATTAATTGATACGATATCTATATCAACTGCGCCTGTTTTAATTGCTCCTCGATAACATCAAGCTGCTTTTGTAGGGCTCCGCGGTTTTGGCTTACCACCCCTAAGCCGGCATTAGCTGCATTTTGATGTTGCTGTTGATCATCAAAGTAAGCTAATAGCTGCAATGCGAGCTGCTCAGCATCTGATACCACAGTTAATCCACCTGCTTTTTGTAGTAACTCAGTAATCTCTGCAAAATCCCAATGGTGCGGTCCTACACTGACAGGTAACCCCATTGCTGCAGGTTCAAGCGGGTTGTGACCTCCATTTTCTATCAGTGTCCCGCCAACAAAAGCAGCATCAGCTGTGCCATATAACATTAGCAATTCACCCATGGTGTCACCTAATAACACTTGCGTATTTTCGCTCACTGGTTCATTCATACTGCGTCTTGCTAATGATAAACCAAACTGCGTAGTTGTTACCGCAGCCACATTAAATTGCTCTGGATGACGTGGAGCCATAATCATAAGTGCATTAGGGTATTGGGATAATATTTGTTGATGAGCAGCAAGCATTATTTCAAACTCACCAGGGTGTACGCTACCAGCGACCCATATTGGCGTTTGTACTCGCCCCCACTGCTGGCGTAACGCTTTGGCTTGTTGATGTTTACCCTCATCAATCTGTAAATCAAATTTTAAGCTACCGCAAATATGTAACTGTTCAGCATGCACACCTAAAGACGCAAATCGCTCCGCCTCTGTGCTTGTTTGCACAGCTATCTCATCTAAACTGGCTAGCATAGGCTGACTTAACGCAGGTTTCTTTTGATATTTAGCCGCTGATTTTGCAGATAACCTTGCATTAGCTAACACCACTTTCACCCCGCGCTTTCGGGCAAAATGAACTAAGTTCGGCCATAACTCAGTTTCCATAATTACCATTAGTTTCGGGTTAACTTGACCTAAAAAACGCTGCACACTCAGACTAAAATCTAATGGCAAATAACAATGCTGCACCCGGTTACCTAAATACTGCGCAAACGCTTTACGCACTTCATCTGAACCGGTTGGACTGGTCGTGGTAATCGTAAAAGATAGATTGGGATATTGATCCATTAGATGGTTAATCAGTGGAATCGCCGCCAGCGTTTCACCCATTGAAACACTATGAATATGCACATCCGTTTCATTAAGGCGCGCAATACCGAAACGCTCAGCCCAACGTAAACGATACGCAGGACTTTTGATGCCACGAAAAGCAAAATATAGCACCACTAAAGGTGATAATAGGTATAAGAGGATAGAATATAGGCCACGAGTCATGAAAAGAGTCTTAATCAATTTTGCTTGTCAGATAAACACAATGTTAACATAAACCAAAACCACATAAATAAGTGTTACAGCAACATATTCTTCGTATAGTGAGCTATGTTGTATAACCTAAATGCTGTTGTTTATGTCGCCTTCAAAACTGCCATTGGGCATCAAGACCTAGTTCTCAATGTGATTAAGGCTGAACTGACCAGATGTAAGTGTGTTTTAATATAAGATTCATAAGGATATGCATTAAGCGTCTTATTGGGTCACCAAGACTCCTATAGTTAGCAATTGATAATTGGAACCGATATGAAAACCCGCGATAAAATTGTTTTTGCCAGTCTTGAACTCTTTAATGAACACGGTGAACGTAATATTACCACCAACCATATTGCCGCTCATCTCGGAATAAGCCCTGGAAATCTTTATTATCACTTCCGCAATAAAGAGGACATCATCAACTCTATTTTTGCTCTGTACGAAAGTCACTTAGAGTCTGGCTTTAAGCCATATGAAGACACGACAGTCGATATTGAGCTATTGATGGGCTATTTTGATGCCATGTTTTATACCTTATGGCAGTTCCGTTTCATGTACGCCAATCTTGCAGACATATTAAGCCGTGATGAAGCACTTAAAACACGATATTTAACTGCGCAAGAACAGGTATTACGTCGTTCAAGCGATGTATTACGCAAGTTAATTAGTGATGGTTTTCTTGAGATAGAAGACGCCAAGGTTACTGCTTTAGCCGATACGATAAAGATGATGGTCAGTTTTTGGATTAGTTATCAACTTACACAATCAAGTACATCTACTATCACTAAAGCCACGCTATATGAGGGCTTGTTACGAGTGCTGATGATCTTCAAAGCCTATTCAACCCAAAGTTCAGAGCCAACATTCACCCGCCTTGAACAACATTATCTTGATATAGCGTCTCAAGAACGTGACGCAGCAGCATAAAACCCAGCAAACATACGCATACAAACCGCCTTTTTACGACTAAAATATAGCTGTAAATTGGCGGCTCACTGACTTTTAACATGATAAGCCCTTCATTATTCAGCACTTAACAAAACGGTGTTAATGATTAGTATATCTAATGTGAAAACAGCCCTAGCCCTAATCATTTTTATATCGCTACGCAGGTTAAAAAAAACACTGTAGAGCCAGTAAAATTAAGGTTAGAATGCCGCCAAAGATTTCCATATTAAAACTATATTTAGGAGAAATCAGGTGGCCTCTACCTCATTTTACGACCGCATAAATCAACAACTTGTCGACGTTAAAGCTGAAGGCTTATACAAAAGTGAACGTGTTATCACTTCAGCCCAGCAAACGGCGATTAATGTAAATAGTGAAGAAGTCATTAACTTCTGTGCCAACAACTATTTAGGCCTAGCAAATCACCCTGAATTAATTAATGCTGCTCAAAACGGGTTAAATACTCATGGTTTTGGTATGGCATCTGTTCGTTTTATTTGTGGAACACAAAATATCCATAAACAACTAGAAAATAGCCTCAGTGAATTTTTAGGCATGGAAGATACTATTTTGTATTCTTCTTGTTTCGATGCCAACGCAGGTCTATTTGAAACCTTACTAGGCCCTGAAGATGCTATCGTGTCTGATGCATTAAACCACGCATCAATTATTGATGGTGTCCGTTTATGTAAAGCCAAGCGTTTCCGTTATGCCAACAACGACATGACTGATTTAGAAACACAATTAAAAGCAGCGAAAGAAGCGGGTGCTCGCGATATTCTTATTGCGACAGACGGTGTGTTTTCAATGGATGGTGTTATTGCCAACCTTCAAGGTGTTTGCGATTTAGCTGATAAATACGGCGCACTGGTTATGGTTGATGACTCTCATGCAGTTGGTTTTGTCGGTGAGAACGGTCGTGGAACTCACGAATTTTGCCAAGTAATGGATCGTGTAGACATTATCACAGGCACACTAGGTAAAGCGTTAGGCGGTGCATCTGGTGGATTCACTTCGGGCAAAAAAGAAGTCATTGATTGGTTGCGTCAACGCTCACGTCCTTACTTATTTTCTAACTCTTTAGCACCTTCAATTGTCAGCGCATCAATTCATGTGCTTGAAATGCTGAAGTCTGGTCATGCTCTTCGTGAAGCAGTATGGGAAAACAGCCGTTATTTCCGTGAAGAAATGACCAAAGCAGGCTTTACCTTAGCAGGTGCAGATCATGCCATCATTCCTGTCATGATTGGTGATGCTAAATTGGCAAGCGACTTTTCAAATCGCCTTTTAGCTGAAAATATTTACGTGGTCGGATTCTCATTCCCTGTTGTACCAAAAGGCCAAGCACGTATACGCACACAAATGTCAGCAGCACACTCTCGTGCTCAAATCGATAAAGCGATTGAAGCCTTTACCCGCATTGGTAAAGAAATGGGCATTATTTAAGGTCTAAACAATGAAAGCACTTAGCAAGTTAAAGCCTGAAGAAGGTATTTGGATGGTTGATGCGCCTAAACCTGAAATGGGCCATAACGATCTATTAATTAAAATTCGTAAGACCGCTATTTGTGGCACTGATGTGCATATCTACAACTGGGACGAGTGGTCACAAAATACCATTCCTGTGCCTATGGTAGTGGGCCATGAGTATGTCGGTGAAGTCGTCGATATGGGCCAAGAAGTCCGTGGGTTTACCGTCGGAGATCGCGTGTCAGGTGAAGGTCATATTACCTGTGGTCATTGCCGTAACTGCCGTGGTGGCCGTACCCATTTATGCCGCAACACTTCAGGTGTGGGTGTAAACCGTGATGGCGCGTTTGCAGAATATCTTGTGATACCTGCATTTAATGCATTCAAAATTCCGGATGATATTTCTGATGATTTAGCGTCGGTGTTCGACCCATTCGGTAATGCTGTCCATACAGCATTATCATTTGATGTGGTCGGTGAAGATGTACTGATTACTGGTGCAGGCCCTATTGGTATTATGGCTGCAGCCGTATGTAAGCACGTTGGCGCTCGTCATGTGGTCATTACAGACGTCAATGAGTATCGTCTCGATTTAGCCAGAAAAATGGGCGCAACACGCGCGGTTAATGTGGCTAAAGAAGACTTAAAAGATGTCATGAAAGAGCTTGGCATGACTGAAGGGTTTGATGTTGGGTTAGAAATGTCAGGCGTTCCTTCTGCGTTCCATTCTATGCTCGATACCATGAACCACGGTGGCAAAATTGCCATGTTAGGTATTCCTGGTGGCGACATGGCCATTGATTGGAGTAAAGTGATCTTTAAAGGGCTTATCCTTAAAGGTATTTACGGTCGTGAGATGTTTGAGACATGGTACAAAATGGCAAGTCTAATTCAGTCAGGTTTAGATTTATCACCTATCATTACTCATCATTTCTCAATTGATGACTTCCAACAAGGCTTCGATGCTATGCGCTCAGGTCAATCAGGTAAGGTCATTTTAAACTGGGATTAATTCCCATCGTAAATTACCGCAATAATAAAGGGGTTGTATCAATACAGCCCCTTATTAGATACTTCAGTTATTACTTTTATCCCATTTCACATAGCAGCGGTATAGCATGAGCACATTTAAGCACCTTTCAATCAATGAATTAATCCATATGACAGCAGACTCAAGTGATGTCCAAATCGTCGATATCCGTGATGCTGCAAGTTATGCAGCAGGTCATATTGAAGGATCAATTCATCTCACTAATGAAAACATTGCTCATGTAATAGCAGAAGCGGACATGGATATGCCATTAGTCGTTGTCTGTTATCACGGCATTAGTAGTCAAGGTGCAGCAGGTTACTTAATTGAACAAGGATTTGATGACGTATATAGCTTAGACGGTGGCTTTACAGCTTGGAGCGCAGCGCACGCATGATTGAAATCGGCCAGTTACCCCACGCACGCGCAGCTCAAGCCTTTATCGACTACTTGAAAGGGTTAGATATTGAGTGTGTACCCGTTGTGACTGCAAACGGGGTATCTCTGGTCGTGTATGATGAAACAAAAGCTGAACAAGCCAAGCATGAATTTGAGCTTTTTAGACAAAACCCATATCAAAAAAAATATTTAGAAGCCTCTTGGGATAATGGTTCAACCCAAACTAAGCTCGATTATGGCTCGTCCTCTTTAGGCTTAGTGCAACAATTTATTACCGGAGCAGGCCCTTTAACCCTAATCACTTTTTTTATCTGCATGGTTGTCTTTGCAGCGATGAACCTCGGCTTTGCTAATCACGTTTTTAGCGCTTTGTCCTTCTTTGGGGCAGTTCCAGGTAGCGACTTTAGCCAAGTTTGGCGTGCCTTTACCCCTAGCTTAATGCACTTTTCAGCCATGCATCTTATCTTCAATTTACTTTGGTGGTGGTATTTAGGCGGTAAAATAGAAACAAAACTTGGCACACGACCACTGTTGATATTACTGGTCGTTGCCGGCACCTTGCCAAGCCTAGTGCAATATATGATGACAGGCCCTAACTTTGGTGGTTTATCTGGCGTTGTTTACGCCGTTGTTGGATATACTTGGATTATGGGTCAACGAAAACCAGATGCAGGTATTGGCTTACCCAATAGTTATATAACTTTTATGCTGATTTGGTTAGTTTTAGGCTTTACCGATCTATTGGGAATGCCAATAGCCAACGGCGCACATATCGGAGGCTTGTTAGTCGGGTTAGCGCAAGGCTTTTTTGATAGCCAAAGGCAAAGCAATACTCGGGTCGATCAGTAACTCCAGTCTCGATAGCTTCACAGGTTAAGCTATCGAGAATCGAATATGTCCCTTCATTCCAGTTCAGCGTTAAGAGTAATGTATGACAAGTACATTTTTTAATCACGTCATTTCAAGTACTTTAGCCACTAGCTTTTCAATACCTACATTTGCCTCTGCAATGCTATTCGCAAGCATGTAAGCAGGTGTGGATACGATGTTATTGTGTGTATCAACGATAATATCTTCAACGGTAGCATCACGGTGCTCGCCCCCCATTTCCGTGAAGGCCTGGGCGGTTCCACTATCATTACCAATCGTGCCAATAGGGTTGGTTTTAAAAATGCTAGGGATCATAACCGGCGCGATGCACATAAACCCGATAGGTTTCTTCACTAAAGCAAATTCTTGAATAAACGCTTCGACACTAGGCTCAACTGTACTGCCACTTCCTGCGACGGCGAAATCGCATAAGTTTTTTGCCGCACCAAAACCGCCAGGCACAATCAAACCATCATATTCAGTGATATCTAATGACTGAACGTTTAGCACTTCACCACGACAAATTCTGGCAGACTCTCGCAAGACGTTACGAGTTTCTGCACCATTTATTTCGCCATTAAGATGATTCACCACATGCATTTGTTCAACATCAGGTGCAAAGCATTGATAATTAGCCCCTGCTTTTGATAACGCCAGCAAGGTTAACACTGACTCGTGTATTTCTGCGCCATCATAAACA
The DNA here is from genome assembly GCF_041468985.1 of Shewanella sp. 10N.286.52.A9. NCBI lineage: Bacteria > Pseudomonadati > Pseudomonadota > Gammaproteobacteria > Alteromonadales > Shewanellaceae > Shewanella > Shewanella sp. 10N.286.52.A9. Next base: position 119,664 of record NZ_JBFRJQ010000020.1, read on the forward strand.
CCACAACCGCTCAGTAACACAGCAATATTTTTCATTTTAGATCCCTATAAAGTGGCTTAATTTAACTTTTTTTAAACAAATCTATTGATCTGATTAAAAAACATGCTAACTTAGTTTCTCGAAATTATTTCATGGTTTAAAAACTGTACCAAATAATTGACTAAATCAAGAAAGATATTAAAAAAGTCCACAAATTAGGAATATTTTTAAAAACTACAATTAAACTCACAAAAATATTAAAAAACATTTATTTTCAATAGTTTAAACGTTTTATTCCCAGTCGTAATTAAAACACCTTTATAAGATAAATTAATTCACTCACAGAGTTATCCACAGCCTGAGAGATAATTTTCCGTGGCCGAAAATCCTTGTATGTGGCATTCTAAGGCCATCTCAGAATACTGAAAATGAAAACAGACTATGCCAACAATCCCCAATAACCCACTCGTCCTTGTGGATGGATCTTCTTATCTTTATCGTGCGTTTTATGCACCACCACATTTGACTAATTCAAAAGGCGAAGCAACAGGTGCTGTTTATGGTGTAGTCAATATGCTTCGCAGCTTAATGAGTCGCTATAACCCTAGCCATATTGCAGTGGTTTTCGACGCTAAAGGAAAAACCTTCCGTAATGATATGTATAGTGAGTACAAAGCGCAGCGTCCTCCTATGCCGGATGATTTACGCTCACAAATCGCCCCACTTCACGCCATTATTCATGCGCTGGGATTACCCCTAATTTGTATTCCAGGTGTCGAAGCTGATGATGTCATCGGTACTATTGCACTAAAAGCCAGTAAAGAAGGCCGCGCCACCCTTATCAGCACGGGTGATAAAGATATGGCGCAATTAGTTGATGACAATGTCACACTCATTAATACCATGACAGATACCATTATGGGCCCAGCTGAAGTAACCGAAAAATTTGGCGTTGGACCCGAGCTCATTATCGACTTATTGGCCATGATGGGTGATAAAGCCGATAACATACCAGGCTTACCAGGTGTCGGAGAAAAAACCGCATTGGCAATGCTGACAGGTGTAGGAGGTGTCGATAAGCTAATCGCAAATCCACAAAGTGTTTTAGATGTGACATTCCGTGGCTCTAAAACCATGCCTAAAAAGATTGAAGACAACAAAGAAATGCTTCAATTATCTTACGATCTTGCGACCATCAAAACCGATGTTGAATGGGATGATGATTGGGCGCCTCTCGAAATTCAACCACAAAACCGTGACGAGTTAATTAAACTGTTCGGGGAAATGGAGTTTAAACGCTGGTTAGCTGAGGTGTTAGATAACAAATCTGCTTTTTCTGCAGCTACAGCCACCACGACTAACGAAGTCCAAGAGGCTACACCAGCCATTGATGTTGAATATGAGACAATATTAACCGAAACTGATTTAGCTAATTGGATTAGTAAACTGTCTAAAGCTGAACTCATTGCAGTTGATACCGAAACCACCAGCTTAAATTATATGGAAGCTAAGCTAGTTGGCATTTCGTTTGCCATTGAAGCGGGCAAAGCCGCTTACCTTCCACTAGCACACGATTATTTAGATGCGCCTGAGCAACTTCCTATGGAATATGCTTTAGAGCAATTAAGGCCTATTCTTGAAAGTGATAGCATCAAAAAAGTCGGCCAAAACCTTAAGTACGACATCAGTATTTTTGCCAATGCTGGGATCACCCTAAAAGGGGTCCAGTTTGATACTATGCTTGAGTCTTACGTATTTAACTCTGTCGCTTCACGCCATGATATGGATGGATTAGCGCTTAAATACTTAGGCCATAAAAATATTAGCTTTGAAGAAATTGCTGGTAAAGGTGCAAAGCAGCTGACTTTTAACCAAATCGAATTAGATGTAGCCAGCCCTTATGCAGCAGAAGATGCTGATATTACCTTACGTTTGCACCAACATTTATGGCCAAGAGTAGAAAAAGAAGCCAAGCTAACTTCGGTATTTAACGATCTAGAGCTGCCGCTTATTCAAGTGTTATCAGACATTGAACGCCAAGGTGTATTGATTGATAGCATGCTGCTGAGCCAGCAAAGTGATGAGTTAGCCCAGAAAATTGATGAGCTTGAAACCAAGGCCTATGACATTGCTGGCGAGAAGTTTAATTTAAGCTCTCCAAAGCAACTACAAGCGTTATTTTTTGAGAAGCTCGGATACCCGATCATCAAAAAAACGCCAAAAGGCGCACCATCTACAGCTGAAGATGTATTGATTGAATTAGCATTAGACTACCCGTTACCTAAGTTAATTTTACAACACCGCAGTTTATCCAAACTGAAAAGCACATATACCGATAAGCTTCCTTTAATGGTCAATGCTGAAACGGGCCGAGTACATACTAGTTACCACCAAGCTAATGCCGCTACAGGTCGCTTATCATCAAGCGAGCCCAACCTACAGAATATCCCTATCCGAACAGAGGAAGGTCGTCGGATTAGGCAAGCGTTTATCGCACCAGAAGGTCGTAAAGTTCTGGCTGCTGATTACTCTCAAATTGAACTGCGTATTATGGCTCACTTATCTCAGGATAAAGGTTTATTGACCGCATTCGCTGAGAATAAAGATATTCACAAAGCTACCGCAGCTGAAGTCTTTGGCGTTCACTTTGAAGAAGTCACCACTGAGCAGCGCCGCCGTGCTAAAGCGGTTAATTTCGGGCTAATCTACGGTATGTCAGCCTTTGGACTGGCTAAACAATTGGATATTCCACGTAAAGAAGCTCAAACCTATATCGATACCTACTTTGCTCGATATCCTGGGGTGCTTAAATACATGGAAGACACGCGCGCGCTTGCTGCCGAAGTCGGCTATGTTGAAACCCTATATGGAAGAAGATTGTATCTGCCAGATATTAAAGACCGTAATGCTATGCGACGCCAAGCCGCTGAGCGGGCAGCAATTAACGCCCCAATGCAAGGTACAGCAGCTGACATCATTAAAAAGGCGATGATTACCATCGACCAATGGATTAAGTCAGAGACAAACGGCGAAATAACCATGATCATGCAAGTACACGATGAGTTGGTATTCGAAATTGATGAATCAAAAGCAGATGCACTACAGGCAAAAGTATGTGAATTGATGGCTCAAGCAGCAAACCTTGATGTGACCTTATTAGCTGAAGCTGGTATCGGTGACAACTGGGATGAAGCGCATTAGCCATATCGAATATGTTATCTCGGTTTATATAAGTTGTCCTAACATATAAAAATCACAACAGCTTCAATACAAAATCCGACAATCCCGTAGTTTTATCACTGCGGGATTGTTTTTTTTGAAGCTAATTTCATCGACAAGGCGATTTTTCCAACGACATTTGTGTCAAACTTCACATTATTGTTCATTTTTATAAAAAACAGTTTTTCATTTTAAGGCTAATGACGTATTATCATCTGCGTAGGGTACAGAGGTTAAGATGTTCCATCTTTCAGACCTTTTTTATTCGCTAGAAATAGTGACAAGCCGAATTATGGCGCTCCAGCATTTTTGTGCTGGAGCTTTTTTTTTGCCAAAAATTTATTTTAGAGTAAATACTTTAAATCTGTGTAAAAAACGATTACTATATCGTTATTGAGCGTCATCGATGAGTAGGTGGCACTTGAGTCTTGTTGAATTTAGCTTCTCCCCAAAAGAGCTAATTTTTTTAACCGGTGACATTATGTCGTCGGTTTTTTTTTTGCTTAATATGCACCGCCTAGTGCCAATATACCGTTATATTCAAACCTTAAGCACAAAAAAGCCGCTGAGTGAATTAACTCAACGGCTGCATTAAAGCGGTTTACGCTATCAGTTATTCTTTATCTTGTTCTGCCTGCTGCTCAGCTTCAGTCAACCAGCTGGGATTGCACCACTCGTTTAAAATACCTAAGACTTTAGGTTTTCCAGTGCCTTTTAATGATGAGAAAGGCTCAACTTTTACCCAGTCACCAAATTCAGCCAGCTCTTTGCGCACGGCATTAACCGTTTTCATTTTGACATTTTGAGCAAGTTTATCGGATTTAGTCAGTAATGCTAAAACTGGAATTTCACTTAATACCGCCCACTCAATCATTTGCATATCTAAATCTTTTAACGGATGTCGAATATCCATCAACACAACGACACCGCTTAGACAGGCGCGCTCTTGCAAATATTCACCTAAGGCTTTTTGCCATTTATTCTTCATCGCTAAAGGTACCTTAGCGAAACCATAGCCAGGTAAATCGACTAAGCGACGGTTTTCATCTAACTCAAAAACGTTAATAAGTTGAGTTCGCCCAGGGGTTTTACTGGTTCTCGCTAAGTTTTTTTGCTCAGTAAGTGCATTTAAAGCACTAGACTTACCCGCATTTGAGCGGCCAGCAAACGCAATTTCTACTCCAGTATCACCAGGCAAGTACTGATCGAGATGTGCAATGTCTGGCGCACTAATTAAAAACTTGGTTTTTCGAAAATCTATACGCGTTTCTGACACGATTTACTCCAATAATTTTTAGGTAATACCTTAATTATGTAAGATTTGCTTACTTTTCCACATTTTCGTGTAAAATATTAGCCTGATCACAGTTTGTAGATTTTACCACGCTTGCGGGTCTTCCTAGTAAGCTCAGGACAATAAATTAAACAAGAAGTTGGAACGCCATGAAAAAGTTAGCTCTTGCGCTGTCTGTATTTGCCGCTATATCAACGCCTGCAATCGCTGAAGGTGATGTGGAAGCGGGTAAAACTAAATCAGTTATGTGTTCTGCCTGTCACGGTGTTGACGGTAACAGCATTGCTCCTATATGGCCTAAATTGGCCGGACAGCACGCATCTTATCTAGAAAAACAATTACATGATTTCCAAGCGGCAGCGAAAAGCGGCGGCAAAGAAGGTCGTAATGATCCTACCATGACTGGCATGTCATTGCCTTTATCTGAACAAGATATTAAAGATGTTTCTGCTTATTACGCAAGCCAAACTCAAACGGTAGCTGATGTGGCCAATGTGCCAGCCGAAGGTGAGGCTTTATATAAAGGTGGAGACATGGCTCGTGGCATTACTTCATGTATGGCTTGTCATGGACCAGACGGAAAAGGCGGTGAGCTAGCAGGCTTCCCTGCGATTGGTGGTCAGCATGCTGATTACATCAAGATTCAGTTAACCAAATTCCGTGATACAAGTCGTAACAATGATTTAAATGGCATGATGCAGGATGTGTCTAAAAAGTTATCTGACAGTGACATTGAAGTTTTATCTCAATACATTTCAAGCCTTAAGTAATTTTTTATTCATAAATTGATGAAGCTAAAAGGGTGATTATTCACCCTTTTTTATTACTCAATGTTTACGTTTACGTAAACTTATCAATATTCACGCTTGACAGAGATCACGCTTTTAGGGTTAAATAGCCCCGTACCGAGATGAACCCAACTGTGAGAACAAAAATATTAATTCTACTTCACAGATTTCGGATACGTTTACATTTAAGATATAAGAATAAAATTAATAAATAACAATAATATAAATAAGACCACTCACTAATAATAATAAGAGTCGTGATTTCAGCTTGAAATCCAGGTCATACAGAATTTGTAAGGAACAGACCTTATTGGTCGATACGCTTAAATAGCACTCCCTTACGCAACAGAGATAGAACCCCATAAGGACACTACTTTAAGGATTAAAGTAGCAGCATAGGAAGCTAATTTGCTTAGGATGCACTTGCGGAGGCTTGTTTATCACTGGAAGGTACTTTTAAACACGGATTGTTTACTCATGTCATTGAAGACAACTAAGGATATTGATGAGTCATTGAAGACCATCTACGGAAGCTGTGGTCAGGACGGCAACAGGATATAAAAAAAGTGTCATTGAAGACCGATAACAACTAAAAATGCACGGAAAGCTCTAAAAATAAGATGGATACTGACCGGGATAGTCACATAGCAAGTATGGATACTTGGAATCAAAATTTGGTGCGATAAGCACTATCTTTCAAGGTGGCAGTTTACTGCCACCTTTTTTATTTCTTATTTTCAAAAAATCTGCTATTGATTGATAATTATCATCTTTATTGGGTCGCTTCTTATATCAATGATTAAATGCCCGTTGTGCAGCAATGCTGCTGAGTTTTTTATTCAAGACAAAAAAAGAGCATTTTATACCTGCTCTGACTGCCATCTAGTCTTTGCAAACCCACAATCATATCTAATGCCTGCAGCGTTAAAACAACGCTATGGCAGAGCCAATAAAGCCTCAAAGCAAAAACAGCTTGTTCAATTCATCCAACCTTTACTTACCCAAATTAGCGCTCAGCAACATGGGCCATTAATTGGCCTTAATTTTGGCCGAGTATTGGACAGTAATAGTTTAGATAAAATAGAACATGCTGGACACTGTCTTTATCAATACGACCCATTTATAAAAATTGATCAGCATATATTTAATCGCCAATATGATTTCATTTGTTGCTATCGAGTACTTGAGCATTTTCAACAACCCGCTAAAGAGTGGGCTTTATTATCTAGCTTATTAAAAGAAGGCGGCTGGTTAGCAATCAGCACCTCACTGCTAACTGATTTAAGCCTTTTTTCGAAGTGGCATTTTAAAAACAATCCCAGCCACGTGAGCTTCTATAGCCAACAAACTTTCGAGTATTTGGCACAAAATAGCGAATTTAAGCTATTATTTGCAGCTAAAGAGCTCGTATTGATGCAAAAAACATCAAAGTCTGATATAAAGCGCATCCTTATTTAGTGCGAGGTGGCTCATACCCATCTAGCCAAATTTATACAACTACATGAGATCACCGATGGCTCGTAGCAAAAAATCGCGCAAGGGCGGCGAAAATGGCCCTAAACAAGCACCAAGAGTCAAAAAATCTGAGCGTAAAGCCATTGGCGGCAAAAAAACAGAAAGCGGCCGTAAGTCTGGCAGTCGTCATAATGAAGCGCTAATTGAAAAGCAATCACCGCATATCAAAACGACGAAAAATAACGATCCTCGCCATGGCAGTAAAAAGCCTGTTGCGTTAAATATTGCGCCTGTCGCAGAAAAAACCGAAGCAAAAGTAAAACAGCCAAAGCTAACAGATGAGCAAAAATTACTTAAGCTTGAAGAAGACCCAAGATTTAACCAATTACTGGACTTATTAGAAGAAGGTAAAAACCTATCCGCTGACGATCAAAAGTGGTTAGATGGTCAACTTTCTAAAATTGAAGCCTTAATGGAAAAATTGGGTATTTCAGATGCAGAAGAACTTCCGCCTCAAACAGGTAAAGTGGCATCTGATGATGATTTATATGATCGCTTTGAAACAGGTGCTGATGTCTTAAAAGACTACCAGTCATAAGAGTGTTTTAGATGGCATGCTTTAGTCGGCATGCCATTTTTATATCTTGCATAGTGAATAAGTTAATAAGGATAGTTTGTGTCTAGCATTGTTATTGTTATCGCCGTTGTTATTGTAGTTCTATTAGCGTGTTACGCAGTTTTCCTATTAAGCAAACTCAACAAACAGCAAAAAGAAGCACAAGCGGCCAAGCAGCAACGTTTAAACGATGCCAAACAAAAAAAGCTGAAAGTATTGGATGATATTAAATATATCGCTTCAGCAATGCTTGAAGAACGATGTGAACCTTCAGAGGGCGTCATGCGTATCGCTAAATTATTTGAAGCATTATCCATGTCTGAACAAATGGCTGTTGAGTTCCCGAGTATTTTTGAGCATTACGACTGCATCAAAGCGCATCCTATTAAAGAAGAGCGTAAGGCATTAGCCAAACAACAGCGAATGAAGCTAGATTTAGCGCGGATGAAGTCTGAAGCTAAACTGGAACAAGGCATACTGGATGATGCAAAAAAAATCACACAATTTCATTTCGTGCATTAGAGTTTATTAACAACTAAGACTTCTATTTGATAACAAGTCTCATTATTATCAATAAGTTAATATGAGGCAGGTTTCTGCCCCAAGTGCGTAGCTAAGGCTGTGAGCCATTGCACAAATTCACAAAACTTCACAGCTTTCTGGCTAAATATGGCCTTTCTAGCAACATCAAGTTTCAAATTTACAACGTAGTTCAAGGTTTTTTGTCAAAGATGGCTGCATACTTCGTCTATTGCTAATTTACTCGGAGGATGCGCCTTGAAGCAGCCCACACAAATAAGTTGGGATCAGTCGATGATCGAAAAATATAACTACAGTGGTCCACGCTATACGTCGTATCCAACGGCATTAGAGTTTGATGATACTTTTACTGAGCAAAACCTACTATCTGCTATCGAAACCAGTAAAAGTGATAAGCTGTCTTTATATATTCACATCCCCTTCTGCGCCAAGCTTTGTTATTACTGTGGATGTAATAAAGTCATTACTCGTCATGCTCATAAGGCTGATCAGTATATTGAATATCTTGCCAGCGAAATCATAAAACGCGCTCCTTTATTCAAACACTACACCGTGACTCAAATGCACTGGGGTGGCGGTACACCGACATTCTTAAACCCAGAGCAAATCTTAACCCTGTCTAAATTAATAAAAAGTCACTTTAACTTTGCTGATGAAGGTGAGTTCTCAATTGAAGTCGATCCACGTGAAATCGAACTATCGATGTTGGATACACTTAAAGAAGCGGGATTTAATCGTATTTCTATTGGTGTTCAAGACTTCAATAAAAAAGTACAAGTTGCTGTTAACCGTGAGCAAGATGAGAAATTCATTTTTGACCTAATGGCTAAAGCAAAAGACATGGGGTTTGTGTCTACTAATGCCGATTTAATTTACGGCTTACCACATCAAACACCAGAAACTTTCGCTGAAACAATTCAGCGTGTTATTGAGCTATCACCAGATCGTTTATCAATCTTTAACTATGCTCATTTACCGTCTCGTTTTGCAGCACAGCGTAAAATTAAAGATGAAGACATGGCATCGCCACAGCAAAAGCTCGACATGCTGCACCAAACCATTGAATCATTGACCTCTGCAGGTTATCAGTTCATTGGCATGGATCACTTTGCTAAGCCTGACGACGAGTTATCTAAGCTACAAAACGAAGGTAAGCTTCACCGTAATTTCCAAGGTTATACAACGCAAGAAGAGTGTGACTTGCTGGGCTTAGGTGTTTCTTCAATCAGCCAGATTGGTGATTGTTACGCTCAAAACCAGAAAGATATTCGCCCTTACTACGAGTCAATTGATGAAACTGGGCATGCATTGTGGAAAGGCTGTAGCTTAAATCGTGATGACGAAATTCGCCGTGTCGTCATTAAGCAAATGATCTGTCACTTCGATTTGGATTTAACTAAAATTGAACAGCAATTTGACTTGAACTTTGAAGAATATTTTGCAGAAGACTTAAAGCTGCTACAAACCTTCATCGATGACAAACTGGTTGATATTACTGATCGTAAACTAACAATTAGCCCTACAGGCCGTTTATTGATTCGTAATATTTGTATGTGTTTTGATGTTTATTATCGTCAAAAAGCACGTCAACAACAGTTCTCACGTGTTATCTAATACACGGAAATGAAAACAAAAAAACCGCTGATTTCAGCGGTTTTTTATTATCTAGACATTCATTATTTTTTTGATGCGTATAGTGCTTTTCTTTCACTGTCTGATAGAAATGCCATTTCAACGCCATTACGTTGTACTTGGGCAATTTGCTCATCAGATAGGTTAAGTTCAGACTTGGCAATACGATATTCATGCTGAATATCAATATTGCTCACACCAGGGTCATCGGTATTGAGTCCAATCAATACACCCGCATCTAAGAATTGCGTAAATGGGTGAGCATCATAATCAGCCACTGTAGAAGTATGTAAGTTACTGGTAGGGCAAGATTCAATACCTATTGAGTGTTTAACCAAATACTCCATCAACTTGGGGTCATGAATAGCATTTACACCATGCCCTATCCTAGTCGCACCTAGCTCTTGAATCGCTTGCCACATGCTCTCTGCACCAGCAGCTTCACCAGCATGCGCTGTAATCTGTAAGCCTGCATCACGGACTAATTTAAAATGTTCATTAAATAAGTCACCAGGGAAACCCAATTCATCTCCGGCTAAATCCATACCAACTAATGCATCACGGTGAGCAAGCAGACCTTCAAGCTCTAAGCGGCACTTTTCTTGACCAAACGAACGCGACATAATGCCAATAAGGTTAACTTTAACATCGTGCTCCTTCACACCAGCTTTGACACCATCAATGACAGCCTCAACCACACCTTCAATCGGTAAGTTGTGATTCATTGCCATATAATACGGGCTAAAGCGTAACTCGGTATAATCTAATCCTGATATCGCTGCATCTGCGACATTTTCATATGCGACACGTTTGACTGCATCTAAGTCCGCTAATACAGCTACCATCCAATCCAGCTTTTTTAAAAAAGCGACTAAGCTGTTTTCCTTACCTTGGATCTGAACAAACGGAGCAAGAGCTTCTAACGTTTGTGCAGGCAGCTTAATTCCATGCTGATGTCCAAGTTCCCAAATGGTATTGACTCTAACGTTGCCATCTAAGTGACGATGCAAATCAACTAATGGAATGGATGTATTGATCATTATTAACCCCTATTAATTTTTTAAGCTAAATCTGTTTTCTTTATAATGAACATCTAGCATGGCGAAGTTTAACACGCCTCCACAAAAAAATGACGTTTAAATCGCCTAAATAGTACAATCAGTAACAAATATTTCCGCCTGAACCGCTAGCGTGCTAACTGTTGAATTGTTATGTTGTAACTGAGAAATTTAACCCAAAATTCAAAGTCTACATAGGGATACAACATGCGTAAGCTAATCTTGCCCGCGATAATCATGCTGTCAATAACTGGCTGTAAAATGACCACTGGCTCAAAAGCCCAATATTATCTTGGCGATAATTACAAAAGTGAAGAAGTCGCAAGCGAAACGCAAAATGTCTCAGCCAGCAAAAAAGTTGAAGACATGAATCTTCAATCAATTATAGATAAAGCCTGGCAAGTTAACTTAGATTTTTCTCCTCAACTCGCTTATTCACTTGGTGATGAATCCAAAGCTTCACAACTACCCGACTTGTCGCCTGAGACACTGGCAGCCAAAAACATACGTCAGCAAGAACTCCTGTCATCTTTAAAGCAACTTGACCAAAACACGCTATCTGCAACAGGTAAGATAAATGCACAGTTGCTACAATACCAACTGCAAAATGAGGTTGATTTATACCGTTATAAAGATCATTACCTACCAATAACGGCAGAAAGTGGTTTCCATGCATATGTCGCATCTATGGCTAACGCCACATTCAACACAACTCAAGATTATGAAAACTACTTAACCAAATTAGCAGCGTTATCAAATTACTTTGCTCAACAGACCTTTTGGTTAAAACAAGGGCTAAGTAGTGGTATTACACCAGCTAAAGCGACTTTAACAGGGTTCGAAGACAGCATTAGCGCGTACATTGTGCCTGTAGAGCAAAGTCGATACTTCAAACCATTTACCCAATTTCCAAGTCACTTTACTGCTGAGCAAAAAGCGAAACTTGAGAAAAAAGGCAAACAAGTGGTCAGTGAACAAGTGCTCCCCTTGTATCAGCAGTTTTTTGACTTTATGACGCAAGAATATATCCCGAATGCGCGAACCTCGATTGCTGCTAACGATCTACCTAATGGCAAAGCTTTTTATCAAAACAGAATTGCTTACTACACAACTCTTGATATGACAGCTGATGAAGTACACGCGCTCGGTCTTGAGGAAGTAGCGAGAATCAAAGCGGAAATGGAACAAGTGATATCAGATGTTAAGTTTGAAGGCAGCTTCGCTGACTTCCTACACTTTTTACGTACAGATCCTCAGTTCTACCCCACAACGGCAGAAGAACTATTAAAAGAAGCGGCTTATATTGCCAAAAAAGCCGATGCCGTATTACCTAAATACTTCGCAACGCTACCCCGCACGCCTTATGGTATTAAACCAGTACCTGCGGAAATAGCACCTAAGTACACAACAGGTCGCTACTCTGGCTCCAATAGAGACGATGAGCCAGGCTATTACTGGGTCAATACTTATGCCTTAGATAAGCGTCCACTTTATGAAATGGAGGCACTCACCTTACACGAAGCTGTACCGGGTCATCATCTACAAATATCATTAAACAAAGAGCTAGCTGATTTACCTAACTTCAGACGATACAGTTATATCTCTGCATTTGGTGAAGGTTGGGGTTTATACTCTGAATATCTCGGCCTTGAAGCAGGTTTTTATCAAGACCCGTATAGTAATTTTGGTCGCTTAACATATGAAATGTGGCGCGCTGCAAGACTTGTCGTCGATACTGGCATGCATGCTAAAGGTTGGACAAGACAAGAAGCCATTGACTTTATGGCAAGTAATACTGCGCTATCAATGCACAATGTGACCACAGAAATCGACCGTTATATTTCATGGCCAGGACAGGCATTATCATACAAAATTGGTGAGCTCACGATTAAGCGTTTACGCAATAAAGCTGAAGAAGCATTAGGCGAAGACTTCGATATCCGATTATTTCACGATGCGTTACTAGAAAATGGTTCAATCACCATGGAAATTTTAGAGCAAAAAGTAAATGAGTTTATAGCGGAACAACAAAAACAAGCTTAACTAAGTCAACGCTATATTGACTGGTTCTCTAAACCAGTCAATATAGCAAGTTTCCTCGCAACACATCACTTTCACTAAAATATCATCTGTTAGTTTGCTACACTGCCCCAATCTTATATCAATATATTTTCAGTTAACCAAAGGTGAGTGATTTGTATTTTTCGTCAGAACAACAACTCAATAGCGATCAACAACAAGCATTCTGGCAAACAGTCACGCAATCCACCATGGTCAAAGAGAACATCTCCATCGCCTATGCTCATGTTAATCACCCACATAGTCGCAAAGCGATTGTAATAAGCAGTGGCCGAGTTGAAAGCTATTTGAAGTACAAAGAACTAATGTTCGATCTTTATCAACAAGGCTTTAGTTTATATATTCTCGATCATAGAGGTCAGGGGCTTTCAACTCGAACAACCACCAACAAGCATCAAGGGCATATTAATAAGTTCCAAACATACATTGATGATCTAAATGACTTCGTTGAGCAAGTGGTTAAGCCCCAAGCGCACCAAGATTTATATTTAGTTGGCCATTCAATGGGGGGAACAATTGGAACCTTATATATGCAGCAACATCCGACAGTATTTAATGCTGCTGTGTTTTCCGCCCCCATGTATGGAATAAAGTTGCCATTTAATAAGGCTTTCATCCGGTCATTGGCAACACTATTAGATACTTACAATGAAAAACAACCAAATAAACAGCCTAACTACGTACTCGGCGGTACCAATTACCAAGCAGTTGAGTTCGAAAAAAACCATCTGACACATAGTCAAGCAAGGTACCAACAGATTTTAGATGTGTTTGCTCAACACCCTGAAATTCAACTAGGCTCACCCACTAATCATTGGTTACTTGAAGCAATTGATGCCGCAGAGCGCGCAATAAATGCAGCAGCATTAAGCATTAAGCCAATCCTGATACTCCAAGCGCTAGATGATGAAATTGTCGATAACATGGCGCAAAATAGAGCTGAGAATAACCTTTGCCAGATAAAAAGGATTGCTAACTGTCGCCATGAAGTCTTTGTCGAAGCAGATGAGGCACGCAACCAAGCACTACGTAGCTTAGTCACTTTTTTAAATCAGTATTGAATTTAGGCACTAAGACAAGGCATTAAAAGGCACCTTCCAAACCACACTTAAGGTCAACTCTGACTCTAGAAGGTGTTTTATGTCCTGTTGAGTTAGCGGTCGGCTAATCACATATCCTTGGAATAGATTGCTCTTCAGCTGACTGAGTGTGGTTAATTGCTGTCGGTCTTCAATTTGTTTTACCACGACAGGGTAGTTAAGCTCTGTAGTCATATTAACCAATGAGGTGAATATGTTTCTCGAGTCTTCAGAAATCGTAATATCGTTGATATAACTCGCTGCAAACTTAACTTGTGAAAAATGGATCCCATGTAAACGATATAACGGACACAATCCTGAGCCAAAGTCATCCAAAGCGACTCTGACACCTAAACGTTGCAACGTTTGTATTTTAGCTTTCGCCGTCACTGGGTTAATCGAAAAGATATCCTCTGACAACTCCAATTGAATATATTCCGGTTTTACACCTCTAGACTCAATTTTTGATTGGATAACACAGACAAACATATCTTGATGAAAGTGCCTCGAGGAAATATTGATCGAAAAACAAGGACAAGAAAGTTCTGTATTGTGCAAGCTATCGATGAAACGGCACACTTCATCTAACATCCATAATTCAAGCTCAAAAATAGAGTTAGACAGCTCTGCGACTGGAATAAACTGCTTAGGACTAATGTAACCGAACTCAGGATGATGCCAACGCATCAGTACTTCGACACTTTCTGTATTACCATCAATATCAACAACAGGTTGATACACTAAAGACATTTGATTGAGCTTAATGGCTTTCTTTAATTCTTGATGAAGCTTTTGAGGTTCATGATGACTTCCATCTAGCTGCAGACTATGTAACACACAACTGTTATTGGGACTCTCAATTGCTTTACCTAAAGCAGTATCAGCCCTAGATAATAACTGACTCGGGTCTAAAGACTCCTTACCATCAAATACCACCATGCCGATTTGAGTAAAAACAGAAAAGTCTTGTCCTGAGAGATTAAAGCTTCGTCCAACAACTTGCCTGACTTCGCTCGCTAACGCTAAAGCCCGTTTGTTAGCATGTTCTAAGTTCGCTCCTAAGTTTTTAGCTGCAATAACAAACTCATCATCACCTAAGCGGCTCAATAAGCAACTTCCTGCAAAAGCCCCCGCTAATCGTGCTGATATCTGCATTAATAATCTGTCACTCAATTGCTCGCCAACAGCTTCATTAACCAGCTTAATATTGCTTAAATTAATTAGCATCATAGTGCAATACTGACCAGACTTACGTGCATAAGCCTGTAAATCAAATAGTTCATTTGCTAATGCTTCACGGTCTTTAATATCAGACACACCAGCATGGCTTTGGCGCTCTACAGTGATTTTTTGATTTTGCAGCTCTGCAGTGACATCAGTAATAGACCCAATCATTCGAATCGGATTACCTTTGTCATCCCATTGAATAATCTGTCCTTTGTCCAGCACCCATATGTACTCGTTACTTTTATTTAGTAACCGATGAACACTCTCATAGTGATCGGTTTTATTAGCTAAGCATTGCTCAATAGCGCGTAGTACAGTGTTTTTCTCATCTGGGTGCAGTCTAGACTCCCACGCGTCATAATTATTTGTAACTTCATTCGTCTCATAACCTAATATTTCTTTCCAATTATCAGATAAGAAGACCTCATTCGTCTGGGTATTCCAATCCCATATGCCATTATTATTAGCACTGATTGAATACAGCCAACGCTGCTCAGAGTTTGTCACCTTTTGGTTATTATCTTGAATTAGCTTTTCGGCATATAATAGCGATTCGCCAAGGTTATACACCTCTTCAACTAGACAATTAATTCTTGTGTTATCTGGTTTAGATTGCAGAACATTTTTTGCTCTTGTAGTTAATTGCTTTACCGGTCTAACTAATAACCAATATAAAGCCCAACAGAAAAATACGACAAGTAAGCCACCTGCTCCCCAAATGAAAACAAAGCGCTTTTGTAACTGATCTGATGCGTCAGCAATAAGTGAAGAAATATCATATTCTAGATAAATCACATCTACAGCACTTGAGTAGCTGTAATTAGAAGATGTGTTAATAGGGTAATAAGCTTGAATTGATAAACGGTCTTTATTGACCTTGATAAAAGACTCACCATCGGCAACAACTTGTTGATGAATATCGTTTGAATAACCTTCAACAACATTCTGCGCATCACTTTCTCGCCAAATTACATGGTTAGCAAACTTGATCCTACTAGAAGCATCAAGAATGACATACACCATCATATGGCTATCAGTAGAAACTAAGGATACTTCTTGCTCAATTCTCGAAATATCCTGTACAGACAGAGCTGACTCTACCACATGGATCATCCTAAATAGATCTTTCTGAATCTGTTTAGTCTCTCTTGCTGCGACCTCTGAACGTAATTCATCTCTCTCATAGTAAAACTCTCCGCTAACTAATAATAAGTACAGAGAACATAAGAAAAATGGCACTAAGAACGATAGTGAAAAAGAAGGTCGCTTTGGCAAATGTACACCGTTAGTTGTTAATAAGAATGTATCGCATTGATAACATACTAAAGACAAACACAATCAACAACTATAAAAACGACTTTAACCAAAACATAATACATTTGTCTGATTATTAAGGGGTATTAACGCTCTTCCAGCATTTTTATATACGAATTAATTAGCTATTAGATAAAAACACAAATAAGAAATTTCGTTTGCTTAAGTGACACATTGTGAGGAAAAATCTACCAGTGCTCATAATGAGCTCACACAAAAATGAGAATAACTTTCACAGCAACCTGCCTCAATGATCAAACACAAAAAAGCCCGTTACGTGAGTAACGAGCTATCTGCTCTCTTAAAAGAGAAATTAGGCACTTAGCAATGACCTACTTTCACATTGGCATATCAATCACACGATCAGCAGTTGATGTGTCTAAACTTAAGCTATAGCTTTGTTTCCGAGGATGTATTCTTAAACTACAGACACAAAAAAGCCCGTTACGTCAGTAACGAGCTATCTGCTCTCAATTAAGAGAAATTAGGCTCTTGGCAATGACCTACTATTACATGGGCATATCAATCACACTATCAGCAGTTGATGTGTCTAAACTTAAGCTTTAGCTTCGTTCCTGAACATGTTTATCTTAAATTACAGACACAAAAAGCCCGTTACATGAGTAACGGGCTATCTACTCTCTTATAAAGAGAAATTAGGCGCTTGGCAATGACCTACTTTTACATGGGCATATCGTCCACACTGTCTTTAGTTGCACTCAATTCACTTAACAATCAGACACAAAAAAGCCCGTTACGTCAGTAACGGGCTATCTGCTCTATTAAAAGAGAAATTAGGCGCTTGGCGATGACCTACTTTTACATGGGCACATTGTCCACACTGTCTTACGCTACACAATTCACTTAACAAACAGACACAAAAAAGCCCGTTACGTCAGTAACGGGCTATCTGCTCTCAATTAAGAGAAATTAGGCGCTTGGCAATGACCTACTTTCACATGGGGAGACCCCACACTATCATCGGCGCGATTGCGTTTCACTACTGAGTTCGGGATGGGATCAGGTGGTACCACAATGCTATTGTCACCAAGCAAATTCGGGTGTTAATCGCTTATCGCAATTAACTAAATTCGGAAAGCTGTTTGTTTCTTTGAGTTTTCTACTTTATTAAGC